>CAISZB010000194.1 GCA_903889845.1 uncultured Verrucomicrobium sp.
AGTGGATCGTCGTCACCCGGGGCGGCCCGGTCGGCTTTCCCGCCGGGACGACGCCCGCCGCCGCGGGACTGGTGGACACCGGTTCCGCCAACATGAAGACCGCCGTGGGTCGCTACGCCTACGTCGTCTACGACACCAGCGGACTCCTCGACATCAACGTGGCCGGGTATCCCAACGGCGCGGCCTCCTACGCCGTGACGAACAAGGGGCTCCTGCCCTGGGCCGACCTGAGCCAGATCACCAACACGATTTCGACGAACGACATCGACGCCCTGGTGAAGTGGCGCAATGCGACCAATTACAATTCTTATGCGGGCTATGTAACGAATTGGGCGACGAACGGCTTCCTGCGCGTCGCCCCGGGGGACACGGCCTTCCTGGGGCGGCAGGAACTCATCAAATATGCCCAGACCCAGCGGCCCGCCCTCACCAACGCTTGCCCTACCTCACCACCTTCAGTCGCGAGGTGAACGGGCCGGTCTGGGGGCCGACGACGAACTTCGGCGTCGTCAACGGGGGCAACTACAATTATCAGGCGAATGCGACGAACTCCGGCACGCTCAATCCCCTCATCTTCCATCCCCGCGTCGCGGCCTCCGGATGGAACCGGAACAACGGCGCGCCCGCGGTGAAGAATGAGCCGCTGGTCAAATATCGTTTTCCCCTGTCGAAGCTGGCGTTGCTGGAAAGCGTCGGCACCACCTACTCGACGGCTGATTACACCAGCAACAAGAACAACATCAAAAGCGACATCCTCAAATACTTCGGCCTGGTCCTCGCCTCCGATTCGAACGGGCTTTACCGGCACTGGATCTATACGAATCCTGCTGGGGGAGCCTCGACGACGGGGGCCACGACGATCCTCACGCTCGATACCGTCGCCGGGCTCAATCGGGAGGCCGATTTCTTCGAGCTCCTGCAGGCGGGCATCCTCTCCGGGTCCCTGGGCCGGGTGGGTCGGGCCGACAACATCACGAAGGCCCTCCTGGATAACGACAGCTCCACGACCCAGCAGATCATCCGGATCGGGGCGAACCTCATCGACCAATGGGACGCGGACGACTACCCGACGACGATCACCTTCAACAGTAGCGATTTTTACGGCATCGAGGACTTGCCCTACATCAACGAGGTCTTCGTCCGCGCCAACGGCAGCGCGACCCGGACGGCGGCGATGATCGCCAACGGCGTCCCGGCGACCCTGCCCAGCTATCCCCCCTACAACCTCTACCTCTACTTCGAGCTGTGGAATCCCCACCAGAGCAGCTCCACCGGCACCTCCTACCCGAAGGGCTTCCAGATCGTCCCGCTTGACGCCACGGCCCCCTCCGTCCTCACGGACCCGAACGACGCCGACTACTTCCGCCTCCTGATCGGGGAGGGGAGTAGCTTCTGGTACTGGAACGGGACGACGTGGAGCCTCTCCGGCTCGACGCACAAGTTCACCGCCCTGCTCAACAACGGTGTCATCTCCATCCCGTCCACCGACACCTATCGGGAACCGAACCTTATCTCAGCGACGTCGGCGCCGTGGCCCGGCGGCCCGTCGATCGCCGCCTATTCCCTCGGCCCGATCCCGAGTTTTCCACCGGAGGGGAACCTCGACGTCGATTGGGCCGGGAGCACGGCGGGCGCGACTGCCTTCGCCTCGTCAAAACTCTCCCGGGTCTGCGTCGGCCTCGTCTTCCACGCCGTCTTCCAGATCCAGTTCCAGGATTCCCAGAATCAGTGGCATACCTACGGCACCTTCGAGGGCATCGCCAATGCGGCCCTGGCCGGGGTGAAGGCCGGGACGACGGCCAACGCCTTCTCCGACATCGGCAGCATCACGCCGAAGCTCGACGACGGTACCGTCGATACCGATTCCTTCGTGAAGAGTGATCCCCGCACCTTCCGCTTCGGGCCGGGCGAGAATTTCCCCGGCACCAGCGGTACCGGCTTTGTCGCCTCGGCCGGGGTCAGCCTGACGCCCGACAAGAACACCGTGAACAGCCCGATCTGGGGCGGGAACAACGCCATCCCCTTCATCGGCCAGACCGGCGGCAATTTCACCGCGGCCACGCCCTACCGCGTCGACATGTGGTCGGTCAACGATCCGGCCGTCACCCCCTCCGGGGTGGCCTACACAGGCAGCTACGCGAGCACGACGGTCGCGGGCAAGAGCGCGGGCGTCAACGCCCCCTACTACCTGGACAACGACAAGGTGCAGCGCGTCGGCGACGCGCGCTACGCCTATCCGACGACGAGCCCCTACTTCAGCAACGTGGCGACGGCCCGGCCCCGCATCCTCAATCGCCGCTTCACCTCGGTCGGCGACCTCGGCTACGCCTTCCGTGACATGCCGTGGAAGACCCTCGATTTCTTCTCCCCGAACAGCGCCGATGCGGGCCTGCTCGATCTCTTCACGATGGATGACGCCCCCGTCGTCGCCGGTCACGTCAATCCGAACACGGCTCCGGCCCCCGTCCTGAAGGCGCTCCTTTCCGGCGCGCAACTCAATCCCTCCGGCAATACCAGCCTCTCCGCCAGCGCGGCGTCGGGCATCGCCGGGGCGATCTACGCCTCGGCGACGAACAGCCCTTTCCTCACCCGCGCCGATATCGTTCCCTTCCTGGCCTCCAGCAGCGCCGTCACCAATCAGGTGCCCTCCGGCATCAAGATTGAGCGGGAAGGGACGGTCCGGGCCCTGGCCGAGGCGTCCAACACGCGGACGTGGAATTTCCTCATCGACGTGGTGGCGCAGTCCGGACGCTATCCGGCGACGGCTGCCACGCTCGACAACTTTATGGTGACGGGGGAGCGCCGCTACTGGCTCCACGTCGCCATCGACCGCTACACGGGACAGATCGTCGATCGGCAGATCGAGGTCGTGGGCGAGTGATTCGGAAAAACAAGAAAACCACTGAAGGATGGACGATATGAAATCAGGAATCCCGCTTCGATCCCTGGCCCTCGGGCTGCTGCTGGCGTTGCTTTTCGTGACGAACCCGGCGCGGGCGGAGAAGTATGCCGAGGCCGACTTCTCCGACCAGACGCCCGGCCCACTGGCCGCCACCGCGACGCTCCAGCCCTGGGTCGGCCCTCCGGCGGCGGGCGTGCGGGGACGGATCGAAATCGCCGCGCCGCCTGTCGTCACGCCCGGCGCCCCCAACCTCAAGACAGTCCTTGTCTTCTATTCCAGCGGGGAGGCCGCTTCCCCGACGGCAACGCCTCCCTTACTGAATGTGAAGGTGCCCGGCTTCGGCACCGCCGGGACGAAGGGAAGCTGCCTCATCCGGTTCCTGATTCCCGAGGCGGGCGACGGGCAGACGCTGTTCCATCTGGGGGGGATCTGGAAGGGAAACGCCGGTGATCTGCTGTTGAAAAAGGGGCATGTTTTCCTCGTCACCGGAAAGACGAACCTCGAAGTGGGCCTCTACGCGGTCGATAAGTGGTGCGAGCTGCGGGCCGACTTCGATTTCGTCCAGAAGACCTTCTCCCTCTTCCTCAACGGGGAGCAGATCGGCAACGCGCTTCCCTGGAACGATCCGAAGGCCCAGGCGATCGAGTTGATGGGCATCACGTCGAACGTCCAGGCCGTCGCCGCCGGGACGCCGGTCCTCTGCCTCCAGAAGATCGAAGTTTCCTCGGACGGGGCGAAGAATTAAAGGGCGGCGGTCGCCCGGATGTGGCGGGCCCGGGTGCGGTAATCCTTCGGCGTCGTCCGGGTGCGGCGGAAGAACCACGTGGAGAAATGGGAGGCCTGCTTGAAGCCGAGGTGGTAGCCGACTTCCTTCACGGGCTGGTCCGTCGTCTCGAGGATATGCGCGGCCGACCTTTCCCGCAGGTTGTCCCAATATTCCCGGGGCGTGACGCCGAACTGGTTCCAGAAGAGCCGGTCCAGGTGGACCCGGCTCAGGCCGGTGTCGTGGAGCAGACGGGCGCTGGGGAAGGGCTTGTTCAGCGGCGATTCGTGGAAGCATTGTGTCGCCCGCAGGAGGCGGGGATCGCACTGCCCCGCCTGGGAGAGGAAGCGGCCCTGCCCGATCATGGCGTCATAGAAATCGCCCAGCCATTGGAAGAAAAGCTGCTGGAGGCGGAGGTAGACCGGGTAGTCGGCGGCCTGCATGGAGAGGAGGAGCCGGATCTTCGGAAAGCGGCGCTGTACCAGGCGCTGGAGCTTCGACGCGCTCCGTTCCAGCCGGGGGAATTGGGCGGCGTCGAAGACCATGCCGTCCTTGCCCGCGAAGAGGTTTTCCCCGCTCGACCACTGGCAGCGGAAGTGGACGGAGAGGATTTTGGAACCGGGCGAGAACTCCTGGAGCAGGACCCCCTGGGGCGGAATGATCCACTGGCCCGCCTTCGCGGTCCATGACTTGCCGCCGGTGGTGACCCGCACGGAGCCGCGCCGCAGGAGCCACGCCCAGTAGCCGTATTCGTGATTCGAGGTTTGCGAGGCGGACGTCGGATCGACGACGCCGTCGTAGGCCCAGAGCAGCTCCGCATGGAGGCTCGTCCAGACGTGGAGCAGGGTGGGGGGGCGGATCGGGGCCGGGTTGGAGGAGGCGGCAGTCATGATGAAAAAAGATAACGTTATAAATAAAATCGGCAACACAATAATCTTCTATCTCAAGCGTACGCGCGGGATGCTGGATTCAGCAAAACCCGCCTATGAAAAGCAAATCCCTCCTCTCCTTGGGTGCAACCCTCTTGGCGCTAGGTTGCCTTGTGGGTTCAGGCCTCGCCGCCTCGGTGACGGCTCCCTACACCGACACGATCCAGAGCACGACGGTGGGGAGCGACCTGGCTAATGTAGTACATGCCACCAATGCCAACGCGACGTGGGCGGTGGCCAACAGCGGCGGGTCGAACTACTATCAGTTCACCGACGCCACCGGCGGGGGATCGACGACGGCCGACTTCACTGTGTCGAATTTGACCGCGGCGTCGCAGTTGAGTTTCACCCTCACCACCACGTTCACGATCAACAGCACCAGCACGTCGGGGAACATGTACGAGGGACTCGTCGCCCTGGGGAACAGCACCACCTCGGGATACTTGGCCGACGTCAACGGCACGAGCATGCGGCTCATCAACCTGGGGGTCGATTCTGGCTTCACGACGGTGACCGGAACCTTTTCGGGCATCAACCTGACATCGACCTCCAATTCGTCGACGGTCTACACCGAGACGCTTTCCGGCGTCTACAGCGGCTCCACGCTGACGCTCAGCTTCACGCTCAGCGACGGGACCCATTCGACGACCATTTCCGGCGCGACGACGACCTTCCCCACGACGGCAGCCTACGATTACTTCGGCATCCGGGACAACAATGCGAACACCACCACGGCCATGGGGGTCCAGTATGACTCCCTCAGCCTCTCCGCGATGGCGGTGCCGGAGCCTTCCACGTGGCTCCTCCTTTTTCTGGGTGCGGGGATGATCGGGGCGGCGGCGCTGCGCCGCAAGCGTGTTGAGGCCTAAGAAACTGTTTAGAATCTCCGGCGGGCCGCGCCGGCGGGGCTGCGCCCCACCCCCTAGGCCGCGACTGACGCCGCATATCTTGATGATA
>CAISZB010000195.1 GCA_903889845.1 uncultured Verrucomicrobium sp.
CGATAAAAACAAAAAAAGCGGGGAGGAGTGTCGCTAAACGCATCCTCCCCACCTTGGAATCGTGCCGCGCAGGGCTAGTTCGACGACGACGTCTTGGCGTCGGGCTTCACGATCTCCAGCGTCTTGAAGCGAAGCTCCAGCACCTTCCCGTCGAAGGCCGAAATGCGAGCGTAGCCCGCGTCCTTCTCCTTGCCGTTCCCGTCATCGACGAAGATCTGGATCTTCCAGACCGGCTCGCGGATGTCCTGATCCCGGGTCAGGGTGTAGAGGACGCTGCTGAGGGAGTAGTTGTTGAGGAGGTTTGTCTTCAGGACAATCTTGAGGGCCTTGTCCGAATCGATCTTCAGCTGATCGGGGGCGATGACCTCCTCCAGCTTGTAGGCCGCGATGCGGAACTTGTTCAGCTCGAAATACCCGTCCCGGACCCCGGCGACGCCCTTCCCCTTCGTCGTGATCAGGCGCCCGTTCTGGCTCGCCAGTTCGTCGTAGAAGCAGAAGCGCCAGGTATCGGGCGTCAGCGCGCTCTCACTCCGGTCCCCGACGATCGAGATGAGCTTCGAGCCGATGTCGGCGGTCACCTGCTTCTTCGCCACGTCGAGGGCGTCGAAGGCGGTCGGCGGCTTGGCCGAGGCGTGGCCCCCGGCGGCAATGAGAACGAAAGTCAGCAAACCCAGAGAGAGGAACCCATGAAGAATCCGGCGCATCCGATAAAGGTAGCCAAGCGGCGGGGCCTTTCAAAGTGAAAAAACAGCGACAAGGCCCTCCCCGGGTTGCCGGAACGGGGGGGAGACGATACGATCCCCCTTCATGTCCCTCGTTTTGCTCACCGGCGGCACCGGCTTCGTAGGCCGGGAAGTGGTCAGGGAACTCGTCGCGAAGGGCTACCGCGTCCGGCTCCTGTGCCGGGACGCCGAAGCCGTCCGCACAGCCCCCTGGGTGAAGGCGCTGAACGGACGGGAAGACCCAAACCTCATCGAAGCCGTCCCGGGCGACCTCCTCGATCCCGCCACCCTCCCCGCCGCCTGCGCGGGGGTCGATACCGTCGTCCACCTCGTCGGCATCATCGCGGAGCGGGGGCGGCAGACCTTCCAGCGCGTCCACGCGGAGGCGACGGCCCACCTCGTCCGCGCCGCGCGGGAGGCCGACGTCCACCGCTTTATCCACATGAGCGCCCTGGGCACCCGTCCCGACGCCCCCTCCCCCTACCACCGGACGAAGTGGGCGGCGGAGGAGAGCGTCCGTAACGAAGGAGGCGACGGTGGAATGGCCTGGACCATCTTCCGCCCCTCCGTCATCTTCGGCCCCCGGGACCGCTTCGTGAACCGCCTCGCCGCCTTCCTTCGGCCCCCGCTCTCCCTTCTCCAATTGAACACCTTCCCCCTCTTCGGCGGCGGGCGCTCCCTCCTCCAACCCGTCTCCGTCGAGGATGTCGCCCGGGCCTTCGTCGCGGCGATTCCCCATCCCGGCGCCGCCGGAAAGACCTACGACCTCGTCGGCCCAGAACGGATCAGCCTCCGGGACCTCCTCCGCACCATCGTCGCCGTTCAGGGCGGACGCATCCTCTTCTTCCCCCTCCCCTGGCCCCTGGCCCGCCTGGCCGGGACCGTCTTCCAGCTCCTGCCCGATCCCCTCGTCACCACGGCCCAGGTCGCCATGCTGCGGGACGACAACGTCGGCGATGTTGAACCGGCCGCGACCCTCTTCGGCCTCCGGCAGGAACCGTTTCGCGACGGGATCGCCCGCTATTTGAAACCCTGACTTCCCATGCTCCCCCTCCGCGCCCTCCTGATTCTTCTCCTCGCCACCCTCCCCGGCTTCGCCTTCGCCGCAATCACCCCCTACACGGAACGAGGCAAGGCCGACTTCGACGTCCTCATCGACGTCCTGAACCCCCTCGGCACCTGGAGCGACGTCGCCCTGAAGGGGAGCAAGCCGACCTTCCGCCTCTGCGATCCGAAACAGATTCCCTTCACCCACGGCCATTGGGAATACACCGACTTCGGCTGGGTCTGGATCGGGGCCGAGGCCGGGAGCTGGGGGCCGGAGCACTACGGCTGGTGGACCTTGGGCGACGAGAACCGGGACGACAACGTCTGGACCTGGCACCCGGACGGCTCCTGGCACACCGCCCCGGTCGACTTCCGGCAGACGAACGACTCCATCGGCTGGCGCGCCTCCCGCCTCGACGAGGCGAACGAGTTCGTCGAAAAGGAAAGCGACCGCTACGCGAAGCCGGAGGAATGGATCTGGGTCCCGAAGGCGAAGTTCCTCGCCCCGCTCACCGCGCAGGACCTCATCGTCGGCTCCGCCTCCGCCGCCGCGAAGGAGCAGTCGAAGAACCTCCTCCTCGATTCCCAGGCCGCCACCCACATCTACAGCGCGTGGCGAGACATCGAGCGCCTCGGCCCCGACCCGGCGAAGCTCCTCCCCGTCGCCCGCGTCGTCCCGGACGAGAAGCGCGCGCCGAACCAGCCGAACGTCGTCGCCTACACCCTCCTCTGCCTCCCCTCCTATTGGGCGAAGCTCCCCCCCGCGGCGCAGCCGAACCAGGTCTACCTCTACCGCCCCGACTTCTACCAGGACCTCGACGGCCTCCGCCGCCGCATCGCGAAGTGGTACGCCCCCGCGCCGACCGCAGTCGAAAAAGCGCAGATCAGCCAGATCAAGCAATCGCTCCAGACGGAAGCAGAGAAAAACGAAGGCGCGACTTTTTCTTCCTCGTCCGCAGCTTCATCGGCTGCCGCAACCTCCGCCGCCAATTCCGCGTCTTCGTCGTCGATACCGACGTACAAGTCTCGGCCTTAGGGACGCGTCTTTCTTCCCGCGCCGTATCAGAGCAGGGAGGCTTGGAGGGCGGCACGCCCTCAATTCCTTAAACGCGCGGTGTGCATGGAGGGGCTACAGGGAAGCGTAGCGATTGTACCC
>CAISZB010000196.1 GCA_903889845.1 uncultured Verrucomicrobium sp.
CGCTGCACCCCTTTCCCGGAAACCTACTTGAGGTTGTTTTCCTTGATGAAGGCTTCGAGGTCCTCGGGCGCGAAGTCGGCCAGGACCCGGTCCTCCCACTCCAGGGTCGGCGCCTTGCTCTGGCCGGAGATTTCCTTCATCCGATGGAAAGCGGCCCGGTCCCGGAGGACATCGATGGGATCGTAGGAAATGCCGTTGCGGTCGAGGACGGCCTCGGCAGCGCTGCACCAGGGGCAGCCCGTTTTGATATAAAGAATGGGAGTCATGACAAGAAAGGGGAATAAGGTCGTCTCCAATCGTACGGCGAAAAAAAATCCCCGCAACTTTTTCCGCGCTCTCCGGTTTAATCGACCTAATGAAGAAACTCTCCCTCTTGTTGACCGTTTCCCTCACGGCCCTCTCCTTCGCGAGTCTGGCCGTGGCGCAGACGGCCGCCCCTGCTGCCACTGAACCCGCTCCGGCCGCGGCGGCTCCCGCTGCCGCCCCCGCCGCTTCCGCTCCGGCTTCCTCCGCCGCCCCCCTGACGACGGCAAAGAAGAAGCACAAGAAATCGAAGAAGAAGCACAAGAAGGCGAAGAAGGCGGCAGCAGCGGCCTCCGCTCCCGGCGCAACCGCCCCGACCGCGGCGGCTCCCGCCCCCGCCGCCCCCGCGACGAGCGCCCAGTAACTCCCGGCCTTCACTCCCAAAAGAAGCGGCAGACCATTCTGCCGCTTCTTTTTTTGCCTTTTTCCGGAACAAAAATTAACGAGCAAAAAGTAAACGCGGTAACCCAGTCCTCCCGCGTTACGTTTCGGCGTCGAGGCCCAGCCCGAATCGACAGCCCGGTTTTGTTCGTTTAATGAGAAGTAAGAAGCCCGAGGCATACTTTCTGCTTTACTGGAATGGCATTTCAGGACGGGCATCGGACGCTGGAACAGGGCCGATTTTCACGAAGACAACAAGCAATCAACCCTCAGGGAGTAAGGAAGATATGAATCAATGGACGATCCGGGCTCGGATACTTTTTGGCTTTGGCCTCATGATGGCGCTGGCGGCCGCGCTGGGGATCTTTTCGCTGATCCAGCGCGGATACGTCGAGCATCTGGTGACCGGCATCGACGGGAAGACCCCCGTCGGTATCCTCAACGGCGACGCGGAGGGCGTGGCCCACTCCCTCGACATGACGGAACGGGTCTACGGGAACTACATCCTGATCGGGGAACTGCTCACCGCCACCCCCGATGCCATCGCCGGGATCAAGGCGAAGCGGAGCGCCAACGTCGAGGCCACGGACAAGGACGTGGCCTGGTTCGACGCCTCCCTCCACGGCGATACCGCCCTCCAGGCGTGGAATCACTGGAAAGAAGTCCGGGGCCGCTTCCTCGCGCTGCAAAACCAGGCCATCGCGAAGATCGACGCCGGGGACCAGGCCGGGGCAACCGACCTCTACCGCACTGACCTGAAGGGGGCCTTCCACGAGCTGCAGGACGCCTTCGTCGCTCTCAACCAAGCCACCGTCCAGGGGATGGAAAGCCACGGCACGGCCTTCGCCGGGGCGATGGCAACCGGGTTCTGGATCACCCTCATCGTCCTCCTCGCCGTCATCGCCGTCGGGATCGGCGCGGGGACGCGGATCGTCTTCGGGATCAACTCGACCCTGTCGGGCGTCAGCGAGATGCTTGCGGAAAGCTCCTCCCAGGTGGCCAGCGCCGCCGGGCAGGTTTCCACCAGCAGCAGCCACCTGGCGGAGAGCTCCAGCCGCCAGGCCGCCACGCTGGAGGAAACCAGCGCCAGTCTGGAGGAGATCGCCAGCATGACCCGCCGCAATGCCGACAGCGCTGCCAGCGCCCAGGCCCTCTCCACGGAAACCCGGGCCGCCGCCGAGGTCGGCGCGGAGCGGACCGTCGAGATGAAGGCCGCCACCGAGGCGATCCAAAAGGCGAGCGGCGAGATGGCCTCCGCCATCGGCGACATCAAGAAGTCGAGCGACGACATCTCGAAGATCATCAAGACCATCGACGAGATCGCCTTCCAGACGAACATCCTGGCGCTGAACGCCGCCGTCGAGGCCGCCCGCGCCGGGGAGGCCGGGGCCGGCTTCGCCGTCGTCGCCGAGGAAGTCCGCGCCCTCGCCCAGCGCAGCGCCGAGGCGGCGAAGGAGACCGCCCTCCTCATCGAGGCCGCCGCGGGCCAGAGCCAGCGCGGCGTCGAGGTCAACGCCCGGGTCACGAACCGGATCACCGAAATCTCCCAGAAGTCGCGCGCCGTCGAGCAGAGCCTCTCCGACATCGTCGCGAAGGTCCGCCAAGTCGATTCCCAGATCGAGTCGATCGCCACCGCCTCCGGCGAGCAGAGCACCGGCCTCTCCGAGCTGGCCCGGGCCATCGGGGAGATGGACCAGACCACCCAGGACAGCGCCGCCACCTCCGAACAGACCGCCGCCGCCGCCGAGGAACTGACCGGCCAGGCAGGCGAGCTGCAAAACCACGTCGGGGTCCTCCAGCAACTGGTCAGCGGCGGCGAAACCTCCCCGGCTCCGACCACCGCGGTCCGCGTCAAGAAATCGGCCCCCGCCGTCGCCCACGTGACGCGGACCCGCCTTGCAGGGGGGAAACCCACCTCCTTCAAGGCCAAGCCCACAGCCGAGGGCGACGGGGGGATTCCCCTTCCCCCGCCGCCTGACGATGAGAAGGGATCGGATTTCCGGGGGGAGTGAGGTTGAGGGTACGGCCCTTCGGGGCCGGGTACAATCGCTTACGCTTCCCTGTACAGCTCGATGCCCACCGCGCGTTTGAACGAATGGAGGGCGTGCCGCCCTCCAAACCGCCCTGCTCTGATACGGCGCGGGAAGAAAGACGCGTCCCTATAGGCTATTCTCCC
>CAISZB010000197.1 GCA_903889845.1 uncultured Verrucomicrobium sp.
AGACAGTTCGGTCCTTATCCTCTGTGGGCGTAGGAGATTTGAGGAGAACATTCCCTAGTACGAGAGGGCCGGGAATGACGTACCTCTGGTGTTCCAGTTGTTCCATCCAAGGAGCATCGCTGGGTAGCTATGTACGGAAAGGATAAGCGCTGAAAGCATCTAAGCGCCAAGCCTATCCTAAGATGAGATATCCCCATCAAGGTCGAGGTAGACCACCTCGTTGATAGGTCGCAGGTGTAAGCACAGCAATGTGTTCAGCCGAGCGATACTAATTACCTGATTGGCTTATTTTTCAGCATGGTTTGTTGGATTTTTTCTGCTTTGCCTGTAGTTTTCAGAGAACGTGAGTTCTTTTGAAATTTTTGAATTCTGGAGTCAGAATGTCGCCAGAGATTCTGGGTTCGTTTTCGGGTTTTCCCGACCGAACCCAGCCCTCTGGTGGCTTTGAGACGCGGTCCCACCCGTTCCCATCCCGAACACGGAAGTTAAACGCGTCATCGCCAATGGTAGTGCTTCTATAGGCTGCGCGAGAGTAGGCTGCTGCCAGATTCATCAACCCCGCTTAGCGAAAGCTAAGCGGGGTTGTTTTTTTACGGGATCGACCTGAAAACAGTTGTCGTGCCCTTATCCATTCCCTAACGTCTTTCCTTCACATGAAAGTAGTCAATTTTTCCCTGGCCGTCCTGGCGGTGCTGGTTTCGATCATCATTTTTTCGAACATCGCCCTGATCCGCTCCAATAATCAGATGCAGGCCGACCTGGGCGCGGTCCAGCAGATTGCGCAGAATGCCCCGCGCAATCGCGAGATGCTGATCCGCCTCGCGAACCGGATCACGCAGGATACTCCCAATGACCCGAAGCTGAAGGATCTCCTGACCCGCCTTCAAATCACGGTCAACCCGGCCCCTGCGGCCCCCGCCAAATAACGGCAACCCCCTTTTTTCCAAGGTTTATCTATGAGCCAGAATACCGACTTCAATAGTGGTGCCTCGAGCGAAACTCCCGCGTGGCTGGAGTGGTTCGGGTGGCAGATTCCCGTCGCGATCCTCGTCGTGACGTTTCTGATTACGAATGTGCTGCAGCTCTCCTCGGTCCTTGAGGCCCGGACGGCGTTGACGAAGAACAAGGAAGTGCTGCTGCGCGATGACGTGCGGAAGCAGCTGGCCGAGGCCCAGCAGACGAGCCGGGCGCTCGACGCCCTGGTGCGTGGCCTGGTCGATATTGCCGACACCGATCCCGCGGCGAAGAAGATCGTCGACGAGTTCCAGATCCGGGTGAACGGCCCGCAGGCGCCGGCTCCGGCGGCCCATTAAACAGAGCGCTTTCTGCGTTAAAAACCCCGATCCGGGAACGGATCGGGGTTTTTGCGTTTTGACGGAATTTTTTTAGCCCTCGACCGGCTTCCCTTCGAGGAAGAAGAGGGCTTTTTGGTAGCTCTTGCCTTCGAGGAAGTGGTTGAGCAGGGGAGGAATTTCTCCGCGATGGGTGGCGTGCCAGCGGTCGATGATCTCGAAGTGGGGGAGGAGCGGAGGGGGAGGCGTCTCGGTTTTTTGGCGGGAAACGGCGTCGAAGAAGGCGTCGAGGGCGGCTTTCAATTCGGCGGTGGGGGCGCTGCTGGTCATGAAGGAAGTCTAATCTCATCCTCTTCCGGCTGCCAGAGAAAGCGCCACGGTTTCGCTGCCCAGGCCCCGGCGTAGTCGACGCCGATGCGGGGGCCGACGGTAATGGCTTTTTTGCTGGGGCGGAAGTCGGTTTCCTCGACCCAGAGGCGGGTGGCTTGGGGGCCGGTGAGAGGGAGGCCGTTCTCGGCCAGGGTGAGGCCGAGGGCGGTGCAAACTTTGCCCGGGCCGTCGGCCCAACGCCGTTCGGGGAGTCCGAGGCGGCGACGGGCGACGAGGTCCCGGCCTTCGGTGATCCGGACGCCCCGGATGAGGACGGCCATGGGGGAGTCGGCGGGACCGGTGACGAAGTTCAGCAGGGAATGAAGGCCGTAGCAGCGGTAGACGTAGGCGATGCCGCCGGGGGCGAAGAGGCCTTCGGTCCGGGCGGTCCGCCGGTTTCCGAAGCCGTGGCAGGCCTTATCCTCGGCCCCGCCGTAGGCCTCGGTTTCAACGATGAGGGCGGCGCACCGGCTGCCGTCGGCCTCCCGGACGACGAGGCGCTTGCCGAGGCAGGCCCGGGCGGCGGCGACGGGATCGGGGTTCCTGTAGAAGGAGCGGGGGAGTGTCTTTGCCGGTTTCCGGGGACTCACGGCTGCGGGGCGGGGACGGGCTGGAGGACGGGACGGGGCGGGAGGTGGAGGGGCCGGGCCTTGGCGCCGAGGGCGAGGAGGACGA
>CAISZB010000198.1 GCA_903889845.1 uncultured Verrucomicrobium sp.
CTTGGCCTTTTCTTCCCAAATGGCCGTCATCTCCGGCCGCGAATAGCGTGCGATCATGGAAGCTGGGAGATTAGTCTCCCGAGGCTTCCTGCGTCAATGGCGTTAGGCAGACCCTTAGGGCCTACGCATCCAATACCCGATCCCTTTGAAGAGCCTTCTTTCAAAGTGCCTCCTCCCAAGAGGGTTAGAAGAAGCGGACTCTTTCTCGGACGAAGTGGATGGCCTAGCTTCGGTCATCCTGTAAGCCAGTTCTGTTGCATCAGAGCCGGGAGGTTTGGAGGGCGGCACGCCCTCCATTCGTTCAAACGAGCGGTGGGCATGGAGCTGTGCAGGGAAGCGAAGCGATTGTACCCGGTCCCGAAGGGCATCACCTACTACTTCGCGATCCCTTCCCGCCAGCGAAGCGAGGCGGTCCTCCCAAAGCGCATTACACGACCTAATGTCCGAATCCGAAGTTGGTGGGGTCCTTGACCTTAGGACGATAGGGGGCGGTGCTGGGGGCGGTCGCGGCGGTGGGGATCGAGGGGGAGACGATGGGGCGGGGCGCGATGACGGAGGCCGGGGTGGAGGTCCCGTAGGCGGGGGAGGAAAAGCTCTGGAACCCGGAGGAGGCCGGGAGGGAGGGGGCGGAGAGGGTGGTGCCGCTCAGGGTGGTGGAGGAGAGAGTCGAGGTGCGGATCGGCGTGGGGGAGGAGAAGGCGGCGTTGAAATTGCCGCCGGTGGCGACGAGGGTCGGCGCGGGGGTGTCGAGGTTGACGGGGGCGAGGAGATCGGCGTTGATCTTGTCGGGCGCCTGGAAGGAGGCGGCGGTGCCGTTGCCGAGGGGGATGGGGGTGGCGGCGGTGGTCGTGCCCTGGTTGTCCAGGAGGGGTTTTACGGTCTCCTGGTTCAGGCCGGGGAGGACGGGCTTGAAGTCCGAGGCGGTGCCGTTTTTGCCGTCGGCGGAGGTCTTGCTGTCGGAGGCGAGGAGGGGATTGGGCTTGGCGGCGGTCGTTTTGCCGTCGTCGTCCTTGCCGGGGGTGGCGCCCATGGCGGTGTAGCCGTCGGCCTTTGCCCGGTCCTTGGCGATCTGCTGGGGGTCGAGGAGCTTCTTCTCGTCGTAGGGGTTGGCCTTTGTGCCGTTCTTGTCGGAGGCGAGGGCCTGCTGTTCCTTCTGGATGCCCTTGGCGAGCCAGTTGGCGTTCGGGTCGGTCTTTTCCTTCGGGTTCTTGGCGATCCGGGGGTCGGCGCCGGGTTTGAGGAGGCTGGTGTTGTCGGCGGGGGAAGGGGTGGGGGTGGCGGGGGTCGGGGCGTTGGGATCGAGGACGGTGGAGGAAAGGCCCGGGGTGGTCGAGGAGCCGGTATCGACGGGCTTCGTCAATTCCGTCGGCAGGGTGAGGGTGCTTTGGGCGCGGAGGGACGAGGTTCCCACGACGCCTGCCGCAAAGCACAGGATTGCGGTGGCGAAAGTTATGCTGCGTACTTTCACTACTCAAGGATACACCGGGACTTGTTCGGGTGCAATGGAAAGGGGAGGGGGCTTGGAGTCGGGGTTAGGCTTTTTTTACATTCGCGTGCCGGTTCGGAATGTATAAAAGTGTCGCCCTGTCACCTACGCAGTAAGTTCTGCGAAATACTTCATGAGAGCTTTCCTTCTATCCCTTATCGTCGACCTCTCTCTTGCAGTTATCGCTCCCGTTTGGGGGCAGGTGAGTGATCTGGCGTCACTCGCAACAAGAAATGGCACCATTAATTCCATCCAAGGTGATCTCGTACTCCTCAAGGTGGATGGTCCAAGATCCGACTATTTCCTCAAAGTTTTCTTGGATAAATCAACAAGCGGCTTAGGGCGAGTGTTGCAAAGCGGTCAGCGAATTCAAGTGAGTGGAATCGAGGAAGTCGACGCTCATTACCCGGTTTTAGTTGTATCATCGTTCGATCAGATACATCAGATCGACGACAAGGATCGTCCGATCAAATGGCCTAATCCGATCCGAATTGATGGCGACGCCAGTATTGGACGGCTTCCTGTTTTGATCTTCACAGCCCCTATTCGCGAATCCGAAGCGAAAAGAATTCATGACGAGGTCGTCAAACGCTATCAACTCGATCAGATGGCCCAATATCATCCTACGGCAGCAATTTTGGGATCATTGATTGGGCATCTCCTCGATCCGATTTGCATCCTCCTAGGATGCTCGATTGCTTGGGGCATTAGGAAAATTCAAGGCATGCCAGCTTTCTTCCGAAGCCGTCTGGGATTCGTCTTCTTAGCCATCGGTGGGGAGTTGACTATTTCCTATATCTACACAGCGCTTAGTTGACGATTCATGATGAATCCGGCAACCACTAATCCGACCCTCGTCATCGATTCCCCCACCCTCCCTTCCGTTCAAATTATTCGTGGCAGGTCTTAATGCTATTCAGGCCAGGTGCCGATTGAGGCATTCCCTTTCAGGCGGCGCGGGTCAGCATTTTCCTGCCGGAAGCGGCGACGCCCCGGCGGCGGTTGAAGTAGGCCAGTTCCTGGGCGGGGGTCATCTTGGCGATCTTGCGGCTGACGCGCTCGCGCCACTTGCGCGACTCGGCCAGCGCGTCGAAGGTTTGCGTTTTAAGGGGCATAGATCAATTCCAACGGACTGACCTACTTCCTCACAATCAAACTATGCCCGGTCATCTCCGCGGGCTTCGGGACGCCGAGGAGGTCGAGGAGGGTGGGGGCGACGTCGGCCAGGATGCCGTTCTGCAAGGTGACGTTGGCGTGGTCGGCGCCCACATAAAGGAAGTGGACGAGGTTCGTCGTGTGGGCTGTGTGGGGGGTGCCGTCTTCGGCGATGAGGCGCTCGCAGTTGCCGTGGTCGGCGGTGACGAGGACGGCGCCGCCGAGGGAGAGGATTTTCTTTACGACCTTTTCCACGTCGCGGTCGATTTCCTCGACGGCCTTGATCCCGGCCTGGACGATGCCGGTGTGGCCGACCATGTCGGGGTTGGCGAAGTTGAGGATGAGGAGGTCGTATTTGCCGGTGTCGAGGCGGGCCAGGACTTTGTCGGTCAGCTCGGGCGCGCTCATCTCCGGCTGGAGGTCGTAGGTGGCGACTTTCGGGGAGGCGGCCATCTCGCGGTCTTCGCCGGGGTAGGCGATCTCGACGCCGCCGTTGAAGAAGTAGGTGACGTGGGGATATTTCTCGGTCTCGGCCATGCGGAGCTGGGTCTTGCCCGCGGCGCTGACGACTTCGCCGAGGATGTTCTGCATGCTCTGCGGCCCGTAGAGGACCTTCACGCCGTATTGGGCGAAGGTGACGTCGTAGGTGGTCATCGTGGCGAAGGTGACCTTCGGGTAGGAGGCGCGCTCGAAGCCGGTGAAGGCCGGATTCAGGAAGGCGGAGGAAATCTGCCGGGAGCGGTCGGAACGGAAGTTGAAGAAGAGGATGCCGTCGCCGTCGGCGATGATGGGGCGGGGGGCGTCCGTTCACGATGTTGCTGATTTGGAAAAGAACTTCGTTCTCAGTCATAAATCCTCTAGAATGAATAATAAAAGACAAATACTACAGGC
>CAISZB010000199.1 GCA_903889845.1 uncultured Verrucomicrobium sp.
AAGCGGTCTTCCCACTGCACCACCATGCCCAGGTATTGATTGTTCAGGATGATGACCTTGGCCGGGATCCGCTCGACCACGGCGGTCGCCAGTTCCTGGATGTTCATCAGGAAGCTGCCGTCGCCGTCGATGTCGATGACCTCGCGGTCGGGGAAGGCGACCTTCGCGCCGAGCGCGGCGGGATGGCCGAAGCCCATCGTGCCGAGGCCGGCGGAGGTGAGGAAGCTGCGCGGATGGGTGAAGGTGTAATACTGCGCCGCCCACATCTGGTGCTGGCCGACGCCCGTGGTGAGGATCGCCTCGCCCTTCGTGAGCTGGCACAGCTCCTCCACCACGCGTTGGGGCATGATGACGTCGATGGGGGTCTTCTGCCCGCGGTAGCGGAGGGGGAACTCGGCCTTCCAGGCGTCGATCTGCTTGTGCCAGGCGGGGAACTTCTTCCACTTCCGGCCCAGGGTCGTCTGCTCGGAGATGATCTGGTTGAGGCGCTTCAGGGCATAGCCGATGTCGCTCAGGATCGGGAGGTGGACGTCCTTGTTCTTGTTGATCTCGGAGTTGTCGACGTCGACGTGGACGATCGTCGCCTTGTGGGCGAATTCCTTCACATTCCCCGTCACGCGGTCGTCGAAGCGGACGCCGAAGGCGAGGAGGAGGTCGCACTCGTCGACGGCGAAGTTCGCGTAGACGGTGCCGTGCATCCCCAGCCACTTCATGGAGAGGGGATGGGTCTCCGGGAACGCGCCGATGCCCATGAGCGTCGTCGTCACGGGGATGTGGAGCGTCTCGGCGAATTTCTTCAATTCCGCCGACGCCTCGGCGCTGATGATGCCGCCCCCCACGTAGAGGACGGGGCGCTCCGCGTCGGCAACGAGGCCCAGGATCTCCTGCAGGGCCACGTCGTCGGCCTTCGGGGGCGGGTTGAAGCCGCGGAGGTTCACCTTGTCCGGGAAGATCGGCTGGCAGGGCATCTGCTGGATGTCCTTCGGCATGTCGATGAGGACGGGGCCGGGACGGCCGGAGCGGGCGATGTGGAAGGCCTCCTTCACCACGCGCGGGATGTCGTTCACATCCATGATGAGGTAATTGTGCTTCACCACGGGGAGGCTCATCCCGAAGACGTCGGTCTCCTGGAAGGCGCCGCGCCCGATCATGTCCCGCTTCACCTGACCGGTGATCGCGACGAGGGGGACGGAATCCATATAGGCGTCGGCGACGCCGGTGATCAGATTGGTGGCACCCGGGCCGGAGGTGGCCATGCAGACGCCGACCTTGCCCGAGGCCCGCGCGTAGCCGCCGGCCATGAAGACGCCGCCCTGCTCGTGCCGGGGGAGGATCGTACGGATCTTCTTCGAACGGGTCAGGGACTGGTGGAGGAGCATGCTGGCCCCGCCGGGATAGGCGAAGATGACATCGACGCCCTCCCGCTCCAGGGCGGCGACGAGGACGTCGGCACCGGTCATGGGGGGATGGAGTTTGGAGGCCGTTTTGGTCGGCTTGCGCTTCGATGTTTTCTTCGCTTTGCTCATAGGAATGGAGGTTCCCGGAATGGCCGGGAGGAGGGGGAGTCAACCAGCTTTCGCTCCTTTTGGCGATACTGAAATAAGGGGGAGCCCGGAAGCGGGGGGAGAGAAATTTCAGGGGCATGTACAAAATAATTGACACTCCCCCCGTTCGTACCTATTTTCGCCCCTCCCTCAACCGAGTACTGTTATGAGCAAAACGATCAGCGCCAAGGCCACCGAAATCGAACGGAAGTGGTTCGTCATCGACGCTTCCAATAAGGTGGTCGGACGCGTCGCCGAGAAGGCCGCCGTCCTCCTCCGCGGCAAGCACAAGTCCATTTACACCCCCCATGTCGACACGGGCGACTTCGTCGTCGTGATCAACGCCTCCAAGGCGATCTTCACCGGCAAGAAGGAGACCCAGAAGGAATACCGGAGCTTCTCCGGCTTCATGGGCGGCCACCATTCCGAGACTCCCGCCCGCCGCCGCATCCGCCGCCCCGAGCTCCTCATCGAGACGGCCGTGAAGGGAATGATCCCCCACAACCGCCTGGGCCGCGCGATCTACCGCAAGCTCAAGGTCTACGCCGGTGCCGAGCACCCGCACGCCGCCCAGCAGCCCGCGACTCTCGAGATCGCGAACTAAGTGAACAGCTAAGCTCCCTTATTCCTATGCCTTCCACCGCGATTCAAACCACCGGCCGCCGCAAGACGGCGATCGTCAGCATCAAGCTCTCCCCCGGCACCGGGGTGGTGACGGTCAACGGCCGCGACGTCAACGACTACTTCACCACCACCACCTCCCGGATCGAGGCCGTCAAGCCCCTCACGGTGATCGAGGGCGGGAAGAAGTTCGACTTCGTCTGCAAGGCGATCGGCGGCGGCTCCACCGGCCAGGCCGGGGCCCTCTCCCTCGCCATCGCCCGCGCCCTGATCAAGGACAATCCCGAGCTTCGCCCCGTCCTGAAGAAGGGCGGCTTCCTCCGTCGCGATCCCCGCATGAAGGAACGGAAGAAGTCGGGTCAGCCCGGAGCCCGCAAGCGCTTCCAGTTCTCCAAGCGTTAGTCCCTTTTACCTTCGCCTGTTCATCGCACTCCCAACGAGGAAAGAGGAACAGGTGGAAAGGTCTCCCAGAGCGGGGCAGTTCGATTCGATTCATTTCGGGCCGATTGTCCCGCTTCGGTGTTTCTAGGAGGGTTCGCTCCTTCGATTCGTCATTCGTTCGTCACCTTTTCGTCATCGACCATGAATACCGCCATCATCGGGGCTTCCGGCTACGCCGGGGAGGAGACGGTCCGCATCCTCTCCCGGCATCCTCGGCTGAAGCTCGCCGCCGTCACCTCCCGGCAGTTCAAGGGGAAGACCCTCGGCGCCGTCGTCGGTGGGTTGACCCGGAACCGGGACCTGGTCTTTGAGGACCTCTCCCCCGAGCAAGTCGCCTCCCGGGCCGATCTCTTCGTCCTTGCGGTGCCGCACGGCGTCGCCTCGGAATATGCCGTGCCGCTGCGGCAGGCGGGGAAGCTCGTCGTCGACCTCAGCGCCGATTACCGGCTGCGGGACGCGGCGGTCTACGAGGAATTCTACGGCCATCCCCATCCCGCCCCCGCCCTCCTGAAGGAGGCCGTCTACGGGATGCCGGAGCTGCACGCCGACGCGATCCAGAAGGCCGACCTGATCGCCTCCCCCGGCTGCTACCCCACGAGCATCCTCCTCGCCCTCGCCCCCGCGCTGCGGGCGGGCCTCCTCGACCTGGAGACGATTTCCATCGCCTCGATGAGCGGCGTCACCGGCGCCGGGAAGAAGGCCGAGATCCCGCTCCTTTTCGGCGAAGTCGGCGAGAGCCTCCGGGCCTACGGCCTTCCGAAGCACCGGCATCTGAGCGAGATCGAGCGGAACTCGGCCTTCTCGCCGGGAAACCGGTCCGGGTCGGCTTCGTCCCCCACCTCGTCCCGATGAACCGGGGCATCCACACCACGATCACCGCGCGGTTGACCCAGGCCCCGGGGAGCGGGACGGCGTCGGAGATCCAGGCGCTTTACGAGGCGGCCTACCGGGAGACGCCTTTCGTCCGCGTCCTCGACGCCGCCACGCTGCCCGAGGTGAAGAACGTCGCCCGGACGAATTTCGCCGAGATTGCCCTCCGGGTTGACTCCCGGACGGGGCGGCTCATCCTGCTTTCCGCGATCGACAACCTCGTGAAGGGGACCGCCGGGCAGGCGGTCCAGGCGATCAACCTCCGGCTCGGCTGGCCTGAGACCGAGGGGCTTCTGTAAGAGCGCGGCAAAGAATCGAAAAGGGGGGAATCCTGTTATGGCAACGTTGACGAGCAAGACTGTGGGCAAAGGTAAAAGCGAAAAGGCGGCGGCGTCCGAAGGGACGATCACCCTGCTGAAGAACGGCGGGATCACCTCGCCCGAGGGCTTCCTCGCCGCCGGGGTCGCGGCAGGGATCAAGAAGAAGAAAGGGGCCCGCGACCTCGCCCTCGTCGTCTCCACCGTCCCCGCCGAGGTCGCCGCCGTCTTCACTGTCAATAAGGTGAAGGCCGCTCCCGTTCGCGTCTCGATCGAGCACGCGAAGCTGGGGAAAGTCCGTGCCATCATCGCCAACTCCGGCTGCGCCAACGCCTGCACCGGTATCGACGGCATCCGGGACGCGAAGGAGACGACCGCCCTCGCCGCCGCCGCCGTCACGGAGGCCGGATTCCCGGCGAAGGCCGAGGAAGTCCTTGTCTGCTCCACGGGCCGGATCGGGACCCTCATCCCGATGCCTTCCCTCCGCCGGGGGGTGAAGGCCGCCGCCGCCGCCCTCGCCTCGGAGAGTGTCACCGCCGCCGAGGCGATCATGACGACCGACACCTTCGCCAAGCGCGCCGCCGTCCGCATCGTCATCGACGGGAAGCCCGTCGTCATCGGCGGCATCGCGAAGGGCGCCGGGATGATCCATCCCGACATGGCGACGATGTTCTGCTTCGTCACCACCGACGCCGCGATCGACCGGACGACCCTCCGCCGCTGCGTCGACGAGGGCGTCGCCCGTTCCTTCAACTCGATCTCCGTCGATGGCGACACCTCGACGAACGACACCGTCATCGTCCTGGCCAACGGCCAGGCGAAGAATGCGAAGCTTACCGCGAAGCATCCCCAGCTCCCTCTCTTCCGTTCCGCGCTGCGCCGCGTGATGAAGGAACTGGCCCGGATGATCGTCCGGGACGGGGAGGGGATCAGCAAGGTCGTCGAGGTCACCGTGAAGGGGGCCGCCTCTGCCCGCGAGGCGAAGCTGGCCGCCGAGGCGGTCGGCAAATCGACCCTCGTGAAATGCTCCTGGTGCGGGAACGACCCGAACTGGGGCCGCATCATGGACGCCCTCGGCTACTCGAAGGCTCGGATGCAGGAGGAACTCGTCGAGATTTTCTACGACGGCCTTCAGGCCGTGGTCAATGGCCAGCGGAGCCTCGTCCCCGAGACCCGGATCAAGAAGATCGTCACCCGGCCCGAATTCACGATCACCATTAACCTCCACCTCGGCCAGGGGGAGTACACCTTCCTCACCGCCGATTTGACGGAGGAGTACGTCACCCTCAATAAGGGCGAATAACCCCTTCCATGCCATGACCCCCACCGAACAGGCCTCCGTCCTCGTCGAGGCCCTGCCCTACCTTCAGAAATTCCGTGGGGAGATCTTCGTCATCAAGTACGGCGGTTCCGCGATGGAGAATGAGGAACTCGTCGGGCGCGTCCTGCGCGACGTCGTCTTCCTGGAGGCGGCGGGGATCAACCCGGTCTTGGTCCACGGTGGCGGGAAGGCGATCACCCGGGCGATGAAGGCGGCGGGCGTCGAGGCCCGGTTCATCGACGGCCTCCGCGTCACCGACGAGGCCCAGATCGAGTTGATCGACCGGACCCTCGCCTCGGAGATCGCCCCCGGCATCGTCCGGCAGATCGAGTCCTTCGGCGGCCACGCCTCGGCCCTCTCCGGGAAGGAAGTCCTGCGGGCGAAGAAAATGGCCTACCGGACGGCGAAGGGCGAGGACGTCGACCTCGGCTTCGTCGGCGACGTCACGGAGGTCGACCTGCCCCGCGTCCTGGCCCTCGTCAACCGGGAGATCATCCCGGTCATCTCCCCGGTCGCCCGCGGGGAAAACGGCGAGGTCTATAACATCAACGCCGACCTCGCCGCGGGCGAGGTGGCGAAGGCCCTCAAGGCCCGGAAGCTGATCTACCTCACCGACGTCAACGGCGTCCTCCTCGACCCGGCGATCCCCTCCTCGACGATCCCCACCCTGACCCCGGCCTCGATCGCCGACCTGAAGGACAAGGGCATCATCGCCGGGGGGATGCTCCCGAAGGTCGACTCGGCCCTGGAGGCCCTGGCCAGCGGCGTCGGGCAGGTCCACTTCCTCGACGGACGGATTCCCCACGCCCTCCTCCTGGAGACCTTCACCACGGCGGGCATCGGCACGGAGATCCACGCCTAGAGACGACAGGCATAGGACGTGCCACGGCGCGATTGACGTCCGCCCCGTCTTCCTCTTTCCTTTCCTCTTCCCATTTTTTCTTTTGCCATGAAACATTTCCTCGCCCTCGAAGGCTTCGGCCTCGCCGATTCCCGGGACATCCTCGCCCGGGCCACCGCCTTCAAGAAGGGGCGCGGCGTCGGCGGCGCGCACGCGAAGCCCCTCGCCGGGCAGACGTGGGCGCTGATCTTCGCCAAGTCATCGACGCGGACCCGCGTCTCCTTCGAGGTCGGCATCCGGGAACTGGGCGGGGAGTCGCTCTTCCTCTCCTCGAACGATATCCAATTGGGCCGGGGCGAACCGATCCGGGACACCGCCCGCGTCCTGGGCCGGATGACCCATGGTGCCGTGATCCGGACCTACGCCCAGGCCGACGTCGCCGAGTTCGCCGAGTTCGGGAAGATCCCGACCGTCAACGCGCTGACCGACGAGGAGCATCCCTGCCAGGTCCTGACCGACGTCTTCACCTTCGAGGAGAAGCGGGGCTCCATCGCCGGGAAGAAGGTCGCCTTCATCGGCGACGCCGCCTGCAACATGGGCCGCTCCTGGGCCTATGCGGCGGAGATCTTCGGCTTCGACATCGCCTTTGCCGCGCCGAAGGGCTACGAGTGCCCCGTCTCCGGACCGCGCGTCCAGCAGACGACCTCGCCCGCCGAGGCGGCTGCCGGGGCCGACCTCCTCTACACCGACGTCTGGGTCTCCATGGGGAAGGAGGCCGAATCGGCCCAGCGCCTCGCCGACATGGCCCCCTACCAGATCAACGCCGCGCTCCTCGCCCAGGCGAAGCCCGACGCGCTGGTCCTCCACTGCCTGCCCGCGTATCGCGGGAAGGAGATCACCGAAGAGGTGATGGAGGCGCGGGCGCAGGATATCTTCGACCAGGCGGAGAACCGGCTCCATGTGCAGAAGGGCGTGATCGATTGGTTGGTGGGGTAGGGGGAAGGGCCGCACCCACAACGTCGCGCCCCCCTACGCCAACGCGATCTTGGCCGGGTCCTTAATCAGAACCCGCGCCCGCTCCAACGCCGTATCGAGGTCGGGGCAGAGGTTGTCCATGCCGATCCGGTCGAGGAACCCGGCCCGCTCCATCAGGAAGAGGGGCTGCGTGTGCGGGCCGGCGAGGACGAGGTGGGAACCCCGCTTCGCGAGCTTCGTGTGGAGTCGTTCCAGGATGTCGAGCGCCGTCGCGTCCATGGCGAGGAGTTTGTGCATCTGAAGGATCGTCACGCGCTGCTCCTCCTTGTCGTGGAGGAAGACGTTCTCCAGCTTGTCGGCGGCGCCGAGCATCAGGACGCCGAAGATCCGGAAGACGTGGACCCCCTCCGGCAGTTCCTTCCCGTGGAGGGAATGGTGCATGCCCTCGGTCTCGCTGTTCGGATCGACCGGGGAGACGTCGGTCATCAGCGCCACGCGGCGGATGAAGAGGATCGCCGCCAGCACCATTCCGGTCTCGACGGCGATGGTGAGGTTGAACATCACCGTGAGGCCGAAGGCGGTCAGGAGGACCAGCGCGTCGCTGCGCGGGATCCGGTTGAGGAGGAGGAACTCCTTCCAGTCCCCCATGTGGATCGAGACGACGACGAGGATACCCGCCAGGATCGAGAGGGGGATGAACTTCGCCAGCGGCGCCGCCGCG
This sequence comes from uncultured Verrucomicrobium sp., assembly GCA_903889845.1. Classification (GTDB taxonomy): domain Bacteria; phylum Verrucomicrobiota; class Verrucomicrobiia; order Methylacidiphilales; family GAS474; genus GAS474. The sequence goes on from CAISZB010000199.1 coordinate 7,652, forward strand.
GCCAGGATGGCCAGGAGGGTGAGGGCGTGGACGATTCCGGCGATGGGGGTGCGCGCGCCGGACCGGGCGTTCGTCGCCGTCCGGACGATGGCCCCGGTCGCCGGGATACCGCCGAAGAGGGGGCTGGCGATGTTCGCGATGCCCTGGGCGACGAGTTCCGTGTTCGAGTCGTGCCGGTCGTCGATCATCCCGTCGGCGACGACGGCGGAGAGGAGGGACTCGATCGCGGCCAGGAGGGCGATGGTCGTCGCCGGGGGGATCAGGTTTTCCAGGTGCTTCAGGTCGATGGCGGGGAAGTGGAGCGCGGGGAGGCTGTGCGGGATGCCGCCGAAGCGGGAGCCGATGGTCTCCACGTCGAGGTGGAGGAAGAGGGCGGCGAGCGTCCCGAGGAGGACGACGACAAGGGTCCCGGGCAGGAACCGGACGAGACGCTTCGGGATGAGGACCGGCCAGAGCAGCAGCAGGGCGACGGTGCCCACGGCGAGGGCCGTCGAGGCCGGGTTCCATTCCGGTGCACGGGAGGCCAGCCAGCCGATCCGCTCGAAGAACTCGGCGGGGGAATCGCCCTTGAAGCCGAAGAAGTCCTTCACCTGCGTCAGGAGGATGAGGACGGCGATGCCGTTGGTGAAGCCGACGGTGACGGGCCGGGGGATGTAGCGGATCGTCGAACCGAGGCCGGTGAGGCCGATCAGGACGAGGATCACCCCCGCCATGATCGTGCAGAGGGCCAGGTTCTCCATCCCGTATTGGGCGATGATCCCGGAGATGATAACGACGAAGGCCCCCGTCGGCCCGCCGATCTGGACCCGCGACCCGCCGAGGAGGGAGATGAGGAACCCGGCGACGATCGCCGTGTAGAGCCCCGCTGCCGGGGTGACGCCGGAGGCGATGCCGAAGGCCATCGCCAGCGGCAGGGCGACGATGCCGACAGTGATCCCGGCGGTGAGGTCGGAGCCGAAGGCGCGGGGGGTGTAGCCTTTCAGGGCCGTGAGAATCTTCGGACGGAAGCGCAGCGCGGCCTCCCCCGCGACGCGGTAGAAATGGGAGCCAAGCTTGCGATACATAGGAAGAACGTGCCCGGGGAAGGGGGAATTCCCTCCCTTGGGCGTGAGTCCCTTCTACGCCAATTCGGGCGGGGGGGCAAGGGGGGAGCGTGTCGCAGGGGGGCGAAAGGCCGATAGGCCCTTCGGGATTGGCTCCCGCCCATCCTATTCAGTTTCCCCTTTATCTCTTTGTCGCTATCGCGACGGGATTGGGGAGAATCGCTTCGCTTCCCTGTACAGCTCCATGCCCACCGCGCGTTTGTAGGCTTCTGA
>CAISZB010000200.1 GCA_903889845.1 uncultured Verrucomicrobium sp.
GCGGGAAGGTCTACCTCTACACGACGAATCCCGATATTGCGACCGGGGACGGCGTGGCGATGGCTTACCGGGCGGGGGTGCCGGTGGCGAACATGGAGTTCGTCCAATTCCACCCGACCTGCCTCCATCATCCGAAGGAGAAGTCGTTCTTGATCACGGAAGCCGTGCGCGGGGAGGGGGGGCTTCTTCTCGATGCGCAGGGGCGCCGCTTCATGGAGAAGGTCCATCCCCGGGCGGAGTTGGCCCCGCGCGACATCGTGGCCCGGGCGATCGATGCGGAGATCAAGCGGAGCGGCTCGCCCTGTGTCTACCTCGATATCTCGCACAAGGGGGCGGGGTTCGTCCGGGAGCATTTCCCGAATATTTACGAGAAGTGCCTGGGCCTGGGCATCGATATCACGAAGGAGCCGATTCCCGTCGTCCCCGCCGCGCATTATCAGTGCGGGGGGGTGGTCACGGACCTCGACGGGCGGACGCCGCTCGTCGGGCTATGGGCAGCGGGGGAGGTCTCCTGCACGGGGCTGCACGGGGCGAATCGATTGGCGAGCAATTCCTTGTTGGAGGCCCTGGTCCTCTCCCACCGGGCCGCCGCGGCGATCCGGGCGCTGCCGTTGCCGGAAATCGTCGGCGCGCTCCCGGCGTGGGAGAGCGGTTCCGCCTCCGATCCGGACGAGCTGGTGGTGGTGACGCACAATTGGCGGGAGATCCGGCAGCTGATGTGGGACTACGTCGGCATCGTCCGGACGACGAAGCGGCTGCGGCGGGCCGGAAGCCGCCTGCGGAACCTGGCCGAGGAGGTGCGGGAGTATTTCTGGAACTACAAGGTGACGGCCGATCTCCTCGAATTGCGCAACCTGGTTCTCGTCGCCTCGCTGATCGTCGATAGCGCCCTGGCGCGGCGGGAGAGCCGGGGGCTGCACTACAATATCGATTATCCGAAGGCGGACGATTCGGTTTCCCCGAAGGATACGGTACTTTCCCCGGGTGGATAGAAAACTACCAGGATTGGAATAGTGTTAAATTCTTGTCTTGCTGAAGAATTGTTGTAGCCTCGCGGGATCGTTACGTTTGAGCCAACTCCGGCGGAAACGCTGCAACTGGTGCGGGGTCTTTTCAGGGCGCATTTCTCGCTCGACGACACTGGATGGCTCGACGCGCTTTTTTCCCGGACCGCCAGCTACTTTGAGGGCAATCACCCCAGTTATCAGGCCTGCGATACGAAGTATCACGATTTCCAGCACACCTGCGAGGTGACGACGGCGCTGGTGCGCCTCATCGACGGGAGCCTGCGGGAGCCGGAGCCCTGGCCGCTCCAGGCCTCGGAGTTCCGGATCGCCGTCAGCGCGGCGCTGCTGCACGACCTCGGCTACCTCAAGGAGCGGGGGGACAAGAAGGGGACCGGCGCAAAGTTCACCGCGACCCATGTATCCCGCGGGGCGCAGATGGCCGGGCCGTTCCTGAAGGAAACGGGGATGGCCGATGCGGACATCGAGACGGTGCAGCGGATCATCCAATGGACGGCGGTGAACATCGACTTCGCCTCGCTGCCCTATCGGAGCCTGGTGGAGCGGTTCCTGGGCGGGGCGCTGGGGACCTCCGACCTCCTCGGGCAGATGGCGGCCCCTTCCTATCCCCGGCGGCTGTACGCCTTGTATGATGAGTTTCTGGAGGCGGCCCACCACAGCGGGGTGAAGCCGATGTTCGAGACTCCCGCCGATCTCTTCCGCGGCAGCCGCGGTTTCTACATCCACTACGCGATGCCGGTCCTGGAGAACGCCTATCGGGGTATTTTCAACGCCTTTGCGAGCCACTTCCCCGACGGGCAGAATCACTATATCCTGCGTGCCGAAGACAATCTGGAAGAGATCGGCCGGCTGGCCGGGGAGATCGCCCTGGCGCAGCGTTGATGGCCCGAGGCTTGGGGCCGGGTGGGGGCGCACGGATTCGAACCGTGAACCAAGCGATTATGAGCCGCCTGCTCTGACCGTTGAGCTACACCCCCAAAATTTGAGCCGGGAATCGACCCCACTGTCCCTCCGCTGAATGCGGGGGCAAGGGGGGTGTTCTAATCGTTCCTGCTCCTTGCGGCAAGCACTCCGGGCATGGAGATGAAAATCTATAAAAATAGAAGGATAGTTCTTTACGCGGGGTATTGTTTCTATTACATCATTGTTACGAATGAGCTTCAGAGATGTCTAAAATCGAAAGATTTCATGGCAGAATGTGACAATTAAGTGTCAAAAAAGAAAACTGTGGCTTAACGTTCAAGCCGGGTTGTCCAACGCCGCTGGACGGGGGGTGCGGCAAAATAGCGATAGTGGCAACCCGAATCTACCTGGCTAACAGGTGAAAAAGGGGATTAGATCGAACATCAGCGGGCGAGGTGAAACCCATTGAATAATGGGAGTTCATCTTGAACCTTTCAGGTTCCGAATGCGGCACCTGAAAGATCGCCCCAACAAAAAGGAGAAAAATAACGTGAAGAACATGTTCAAGAGCCTGGCTCTGGCGCTCGGGGTTGCGACCCTCGGCGTGAGCGCGATGGCGCAAGACAGTGGTCCTTTGCTCGACGCCCTCGTGAAGAAGGGTGTGCTGAGCGACAAGGAAGCGGAAGACATTCGTGTCAACCTGGTCAAGGAATACAATACGACGAGCGCCGGCAAGCTCACGATCAGCAGCTTCGTGAAGAACCTGCAGCTCTTCGGGGACGTCCGTCTGCGGTATCAGTACCAGGATGTCCAGACGCCGCGCAGCGCGTCGTCGACGAACAACAACAACCAGATCGTCGACACCGTCAACGACCGGTATCGCTATCGCCTTCGCTTGGGTGCGACCTACACCTACGACTCCCACTGGAGCTCCACGGTGCGCCTTGAAACCGGCTCGACGAACGACTCGGCCAACAGCGACTTCGGCCGCTACTGGGACAAGGCCGGTTCGGAAATCTATGTCGGTCAGCTCTTCCTGACCTACAAGACGAAGTTCAGCCTTTTCGACAGCACCAGCACGGTGGCTGACGGCAAGAGCTTCAAGACGATCAGCGACCCCGGCGTGACGGTCGGCAGCACGACTCTCATCGGTCGCGCTCCGAAGCAGTTCCTGTTGGGTGGCGCATTCTTCTCCACCGACGCGAATCCCGAAGGTGTCGCGACCGAGTTCACGTTCGACAACGTCGGCGTGGATGGTCTGAGCTTCGCCGCCCGCGGCGCGGGGTACCTCACCTCCAACGAAAGCGCCACGGCGCCCACGACCAATTCGAGCACGGTCTTCAACTCTGGCGACGGTGGCGACGGCGGGCTCTTTGTCGCGCAGTTCGAGGGCAAGTATGCCTTCTCGACCGGCGTGTTGAAGGGTGCCAACGTCCGGATCGCCCCCCTCTACTTGCAGGAGTCGGGCGGTACGTTCACGAGCACGGCCGACTTGAAGTTGGCTGACGGCGTTTCCTCGACGGCGGGCACCGCGCCTGCGGCTGCGAAGGGCAACACCTCCCTGGGTCTCCTCTCGGTGATCGCGCTTCCCGGCGAGTTCAACTGGAAGAGCGACGTCTTCGGGCTCTTCCCGAAGGCCCTCCCCCAGCAGGTGTTCGGCACCTACGGCGCGAACCTCAACGGCAATGCGCGTTTGACCGACATCTATGGCGTGGCCCAGCAGTCTGGCCGCCTCCATGGCAACAACACGTTCTGGAACGCGGGTTACTCCATCGGCCAGAACAAGGTCAAGGGCGATTGGTCGCTGCTCGGTGAGTATCGTTGGATCGAGGCGGCCTCGATCGACACGAACTTCATCGATTCGAACTTCGCCAACGGTGGCGCGAACGCCCAGGGCGTCGTGGTCTCCGCCGGTTACAACCTGACCGATGCGGTCCAGGTTCAGGGCACGTGGTACCACAGCAACCCGATCAACGCGGATCGTAGCGCGGGCGGCATTGCCGGCCCGACGACGGCTGCCTACGGCGCCAACGAGTTCAACCAGGGCCAGGTCGATATCGTCCAGGGCGACCTCATCTGGAAGTTCTAAGCTTTACTCTCTAAGCTCAGATCTTACTTGCAAGAAAAGCCGACCCGGAAACGGGTCGGCTTTTTCTTTGCCCGCAAAGGGAGGTTTCAAAGAAGAAACCAGCCCGCCAGGAAAAACAGGGGGAGCAGCACCGGCGCGGCGTAGCGCAGGAGGTAGGCGAAGAAGCCGGGCATCGCGACGCCCGCCTCTTCCGCCACCGCCTTGATCATGAAATTGGGACCGTTGCCGATGTAGGTGAGCGCCCCGAAGAAAACGGCGCCGAGGGAGATCGCCGTGACGAAGGGGCGGTGTTGCCCGACCTCCCCCAGCACGCTGGCGGGGGTGTCGATGGAGCCTCCGTGGAGGCCGACGGAGGTGGCAAGGAAGGTCGCGTAGGTCGGTGCATTGTCGAGGACGGCGGAGAGAAGTCCCGTCGTCCAATAGAAGGCGCGCGGGGTATCGAGGCCGAGGTGGGCGGCGTGGGCCGGGAGAATCTCCAGGGCGGGGGCCATCGTGACGAAGATCCCGGCGAAGAGCCACGCCACCTCCCGCACGGGGGCGAAGGAAAAGGCGTTCGCCTGCCGGACAAGGGCGGGCGTCAGGAAAAAGGAGGCCGCCGCCGAGGCGACCAGCAGCGCCTCCCGCCACGGGGAGGGGAGGAAGAGGGCGCTGATGGCCGCCGCGAGGAAAAGGAAGTTGATCCGTCCCCGGAGGGCGAAGCCGCCCTGCGGGACAAGGGGTGGGAGGCCCGCTTTCTTTTCCCGGGCGGCGGCCTGCCTCTCCAGCAGATAGAAGAGGCCCAGGAGCCAGCCCGTGGCCAGGAGCCAGCCCGCGCCCAGATGGAGCAGGGGCCAGAAAAACGGCACCCCCTTGAGGTAGCCCAGGAAGAGCGGCGGATCGCCGATCGGCGTGAGGCACCCGCCGCAGTTGCCGACGAGAAAAATGAAAAAGACAATGTGACGCGCCGTCACCCGTCCCTCGTTCATTTGCATCCACGGGCGGATCAGGAGCATCGCCGCCCCTGTCGTTCCCAGGAGATTTGCGAGGACCGCCCCGGCGGCAAGGAACGCGGCGTTCCTGGCCGGTGTCGCGCGGCCCTTCGGCACGGCCAGGTGAATCCCTCCCGCGATGACGAAGAGGGATCCGATCAGGGCCATGAACCCGGCATACGCCTCCGCAGCATGGAGCAGCGGCCCGGGGCGATGGCGCGAGAGCAGGAAGTACAGCGCGGTGATTGAGCCCAGAGCCACGCATACCTTCGGATAGTGTCGCTCCCACCCCTCCCGATGGAGCAGCGGCCCCACGGCGATTGCGCCGAGGAGTGCGGCAAAAGGGAGCAGAGTCCACAGCGGAAGCGCATCCATGCGGTGATGTTACCTATCTTTTCACGTCCTTTTAAGAAAATACCGTTGCCATTATAGCTTTTCTTGAGATAGCGTGGAGGTCTATTCTTCACCCTTCCTATGGCTGATCTCCCTGTTCCTCCGAAGCCTCCTTTCCCGCCCGTGCCCGGGGCTCCCGGCATCCCCAAAGTGCCTTCGCCCATCGCGCCGCCGCCGCCCGTTCCCCCCGCCTCGGCCAAGCCGACGCCGAGGCCGCCCATGGCCGCCCCTTCACCCATCGCGCCTCCCGCGCCGAAGCCCCCGCAGCCCTCCGGCATCGTGCCGCCGCCCGTCCCCCCGCCTCCCGCGTTGGGGAAGTCTTCCCCCCTCCCCCCCCCCCCCCCCCCCC
>CAISZB010000201.1 GCA_903889845.1 uncultured Verrucomicrobium sp.
ACACACCGAAAGGGACCGCCGTAGGGGACCTCGCCATCGCGATCAACAGCACCTACAAGACGCAGGACGGACAGACGAAGGACGAAGTCTGCTACGTCGACATCGTCGCGTGGGGCCGCCAGGCCGAGACCTGCAAGGAATTCCTCCAAAAGGGCGCCCCGATCCTCGTCGATGGCCGTCTCCAGCTCGACCAGTGGGAGACGAAGGAAGGCGAGAAGAAGAGCCGCCTCCGCGTCCGCGCGGAGCGGATCCAGTTCCTGGGCCGCCCGAAGGGCGAGGGACAGGGCGGCGGCGGGGGTGGGTATTCCTCCGGTGGCGGCAGCGGCGGCGGGTATCGCCGTCCCGAGGGGGGTGCCCCGGCGGCCTCTTCTTCCTCCAGGCCCCCGGCTTCGGAGCCGCCCCATCATCCCGCCGACGACTACCATCAGGAGTCGCACGACGACGACGTACCGTTTTGAAAAGTCATTCGCACGGAAGTGTAAACTTCCGTTGCGATAATTGGTCTGCAAGTCGTTCTTGTGGCGCGTTTTGGGTGAATCCCGGAGCGCGCCATTTTAGTTTACACTTTTTCTCGCTGTGAACCCCGAAACGACGCGTATCTTGGCATTCGCGGGAAGTGTAAACTTCCCGCTCTTTCCCATGCCTAAATCCATCAGGATCGATCGTGTTGTCTTTGAATCCGGGGAGCGATTCTCCGTGCTTCTCGGAGACGACGGCTTGCCCGTCGTACTTCCGATGCGTTACGTGGTTCTCGTCCTTCGACAGAAAAACCAGTGGCGTACGATCGACGCCACCCTCCGGGCCATCCGTTGGCTTTACGTATGGTGCATCGAAAAGGAAATCGATCTGGAAAACAGACTGCGCTACGGCCCGGAATTGACCTCCTTCGATCTAGCCTCGTTTGCCCAATACATTCGCATGGGGCGTCCCGATACGAAGGTGGTCGCTTCCTTGGGTCGGAACGAGAATGCTCCTTTGGGCGCTACGATTAACCGCACTCTCGATTGGGTTGCCGCATTCCTCACGTGGGCGATGGAGACGCAGCGGCGAGGGGAATTTGCCAAGAAGGTGCTTTCCCCAGGCGCGACCCCCGCTGTGGTGCTTGGTCGACAACGGCTCCCGAAAGGGGCGGTTCCCTATAAAAAAGGCATTTCAGAGACCGGCTTCATCGCTCTTATGGATGCGGCGAAACCTAGTGCCAAAAATAATCCGTTTCTCAAAAACAAATTGCGGAACTACGCCATCCTGCGGCTCATGTTCGAGACGGGGTTGCGGCGAGGAGAGTGTGCCGCTCTCTATGTGTCCGACGTGGAGACTCGGGCGGGACAGTATACTGTCAGCATCTTTCGGCGTCCAGACAACCCGCTGGATTCGCGCGTCGATGCTCCTACTCCAAAGACTCTCGAACGGGTTATTCCGATCACGGAAGACTTGGCTCGCATCATCATCGAGTACACCGTATCGCATCGAGGCCGGACGAGGCACCCGTACCTTTTCACGAGTCGAAAGCGGGGAACCCCCCTCGGGATGGATGCCTACAACCACATTTTCGAAATGTTCCGCGGGGTTCATCCCGACTTGGCGAAACTGACTTCCCATGACGCTAGGCGGACGTTCAATGACCGCTTCTTCAGGAAACTGTCCGAGGCCAATGTCGACCCAGACTCCATCGCTTCCTTACAGAACTACATCTGCGGATGGACGGTTGGAAGCCACCAGGGGCAGGGCTACGCCCGCGGCGCGATCGAGGCCAAGGCAATGGAGATTGCCAAGCAACTTCAAGGGGAGCTGTACAAGGTATGAGCGAGGTTCTTTCTTTTCTCGATGGAGTCATGGAAAAGCTCCCACCTCTTCCCGAGATTGCTCAGGATCGCTTCGGTTATCCCGTCGATCTTCGGGGCAGTGTATGGCGCTTGAACATTGTGGGGACGCAGCACAATGGCCTCGATTGGACTTCTGTGAAGAATATTGGCCCCGACGTTCTTCATGCTTTCAAGCATTACGTGGCGGCTTCCATCGCTCGGCATGCCCCGGTTAATACAGAGAACGTCTTCGATCGTTTCAAGCGAGTTCTCAAGTGGATGCCTCAAGGCATTCCCAGTATGGCAGCGATAAATTCCGATCTCTGCTATCAAGCGCGCAACAGATGTAGAGATAACGGCCTGGAATACGAGTTCGCCGAGTTCCGTAGTTGGTACTGCTGGCTTGCCGATATGGATTTTCCAGGGGCGTCCTATGAATTAGCTATAGAACTGCGTTCGTGGACGGTACCGGGCAATACCAAGGGGGAGGCTGTTCTTTCCTGGGATGTCGATGCAGGACCGTTGACGCATGAGGAGTTCGTCGCGCTGAACGTTGCCTTGGCTGAGGACGAATCCGAGGAGGCGACGCTGGTTTGTGTGTTCTTGGAGATAGGATGCAATCCTCGGAACGTTTGCTTCCTCGAAGAGAGGGATCTGCACGAGTTTGGCATCGGTGATCATGTCGAATTCCAATTGGATGTTATTCGGATCAAGAAGCGGAACGATCGACGAGACACGAAGCGGCGGGCCATTTCCAAACGCCTCGGGCGTGGTCTGAAGAGCTTAATTTTGAAGAACCAGGAGGCTCTCGGAGGGCCTGATCCGCATCGGCAATGTGCCGATCTATGCGGTCGATGCCCTGGTCCGCCGGGCCCCCGCCCTGCAACGGACCCCGGTCATGGGGTCCCAGGGTGTCGCGCTGCATCCCG
>CAISZB010000202.1 GCA_903889845.1 uncultured Verrucomicrobium sp.
AGGCAAGCGTAGCGATTCTACCCGGTCCCGAAGGGCCGCTCAGGTCAACTCATTCTGAAAAAACTCCACGATCTCCCCGCCCGGCGCGCGGACGAAGGAGATGCGGACCGGAACCTCGGGAGGAAGCCCCGCCTTGCTCGTATTCTTGATCGTCACATCGGTCGGGACCATCGTCTCGACGGCACCGAGGGAGAGGGCCAGCTTGTGGGCCGCGTCGACGTCGGGGGTGCGAATTGCGAAATGGACGATCCCCTCGGAGACCGCCCCCGGCTTCCCGCCCGCGAAGACCTCGACGTAATTGCCGTCGCCGCTGTCGAGCATGATCGCCCGGCCGTCCCCCTCCCCCCAGGAGATCTTCTCCGCAAAACCGAGCTTCGTGTAAAAAGCGACCGCCGCGTCGAAGTCGACGACCTTGATCGCCGTGTGATGAAAGCCGCCGCCGATGACCGTGTTCTTGTGTGCCATAAGAGTGGGATTAAAGCTTCGCGCACAGACCGCCGTTCACCTTCTCCACCATTTCCGGTCCCATGAGGCGCCAGACGAGGGCAAGGGCGAACTCGACCGCGCTTCCGGCGGCGAGGCTGGTGATGAGGTTGCCGTTCGCGGCGGTGACGACGCGCTCCCCCGCCGCGAGGCGGGAGGAGGGAAACTGGGGCTGAACGGAAGGATGGCAGATCATCTTCTCCCCGGTCATGAATTCCCAATCGAGGAGGAGCGAGGGCGCGGCGCAGATCGCGCCCAGGAGGCGGCCCGCCTCGATCTGCCGCTCGACGACGGCCTTCACCCGCCCATCGATCTTCATGTGGGCGACGCCGTCGGCCCCGCCCGGCAGGACGACGAGGTCGTAGGCGTTCTCGACCACGTCACTCAGGTCGATGTCGGCCAGGTGGCGCGTCTTCCGGGAGGCGATGAGGATGCCGGGGATCGTCCCGGCGACCGTCGTCTCGATCCCGGCGCGGCGGAGGATGTCGATCGTCGCGATGGCCTCGATTTCCTCGAAGCCGGGGGCCAGAATCACCAAGGCAGTCTTGCTCATCGTCATTCTCCCTTTTTCCTTTTTTTAAGGCGTTTAAAACTCGGTCAGCTTTGCACCAGGCAAAGCCGCTTCGATCTTCCCGACCTGCGCCCGATAATCGGCCTCACCCAGCACCGGATCGGACTCCGTCCAATCGAGCGGCAACTCGACCCACGACTTGCACCCGTCGTAGGCCTTCTCCCACACGATCTCCCGCGGCTGCCGCAGGCGGTGGACGCGGACCAGGATCGCATGAACCCCGGGCTCCATCCCCGGCTTCACGTAATCGAACCGCTCCCGCACCACTTCGGCCTTCCACGGATGGAACGGCGCCAAGGCCTCGACCTCAGCCCACTCCGAAAGATAACCGACATGGGTCACTTCGGCAAAAAAGGAAACCGCCACCGTGTCGGTCCCCGCCGCCGGGACCTCTTCGAATCCCCCCGCCGTCACCGCGCCAAGACCAAGAGGGAGCTTCTCGGGCAAAAGCTTCTCCCCCTGCTGGTGAAAGCGCGTGGGCAGGAGCCAGAACCGCTTGTGCTTCACCTTATCGACAGTAAATCCCGACCGCCCCTCGGCGATGCCCCCCTTGCGCAGAATCAGAATCTGCGCCCCGGCCCCCAGGGAGGCGACGACCGCCTGCCATTCCTTGAAGGCGGGACGAAGGACGGCAGCAGGGACGGAAGACGCAGGCTCCCCGTCCTTCGACTTCTCATCGAAGAGATGATGATTCTTCCAAAAGTAAATGACCCCGGAGACAACCGTGATGATCAGCGCGAGCCACATGAGGTAGACCTGAACCCAGTCGAGAAAGACGAGCGGCGGATTGTCGGGAATCTTCAGCTCGTCGCTGGCGGCCAGGACGAGGGAGACCACGACGAAGACCATCTGCGAGATCGTCTTGTGCTTTCCGGCCTTCTCCGCCGCCATGATATAGCCCCGGTTCGCCGCGACGATGCGGAGACCCGTGATGAGAAACTCCCGGGCAATGATCGCCACCACCATCCACATCGGCGCGCCGTAGGGATCGCCGATCATCCCGACGAAGGCGGCGCTGATCAGGATCTTGTCGGCCAGCGGGTCGAGGAGCTTCCCCAGGTCGGTCACCAGGTTGTGTTTCCGGGCGATGTACCCGTCGAGCCAGTCGGTGAGGCTCGCCACGACGAAGATCGCGAGGGCGACCGTCCGGCTGTAGGGGAAATTGATGCTCAGCGCGGCGACGAAAAAGATGCAGAGGACCAGCCGCCCGAGCGAAAGGCGGTTCGGCAGATTGAGCGTGAAGCGGATCGGCTTCATGGATAAAGGCGACAAGGATTTAGGCCGTGGCCCCGATTTCGGAGAGCCCGGCCCCGGCGACCTGCTCCGGATCGGCCCCCTCGGCGACGAGGTCGTATTCCCGCGCCTCGGCGATCCGCACCTCGGCGAACTCGGAGACCGCAAGTGAGGGATCGACGAAGACCTGCCCATCGACCTCCGGGGCGTCCCCCTCGGAACGGGCGATGCCGGGAGCCTCGACGAGGACGCGGAGCGTCTTCCCCTCGAACTGGCGGCCCACCCCGGTGGCCAGCTCCTTCTGGAGCGCCATCGCGCGGTTCCAGCGGGCCGCCTTCACCTTGTCGGAGAGCTGCCCCGGCAGCTTCGCCGCGCGGGTCCCCTCCTCCTGGGAGTAGCGGAAGACGCCGAGGCGGTCGAAACGGGTCTCCTCGATGAAGCCGAGGAGGGTCTCGAAATCGGCCTCGGTCTCGCCGGGGAAACCGACGATGAACGTCGTCCGCAGCGTGACGCCGGGGATGCCTTGACGGATGCGGGCGACGAGGTCGCGGATGTATTGCTCCGACGTCTCCCGCTGCATCGTCTCCAGCATGTTCTGGGCGATGTGCTGGAGGGGCATGTCGACGTAGCGCGCCACCTTGTTGCACTTCGCGATCGTCGCGATCAGTTCGTCGCTCCAGTGGGCGGGATGGGTGTAGAGGAGGCGGACCCAGAAATCGCCCTCGATCTTCTGGAGTTCCTCCAGCAGGTCGCAGAGCGTCTCCCCGCGGCGGGAATCGATCGGCTGACGCGGCCCCGCCTTCTGCTCCCAGCGGTCCATGCCGAAGTACGTCGTGTCCTGCGAAATCAGGTTCACCTCCCGCACCCCCTCGGCGACGAGGCGGCGGACCTCCGCGACGATCGAGGCAATCGTCCGGCTCCGGTGCTTCCCCCGGATCTGGGGGATGATGCAGAAAGTGCAGGGATGATTGCATCCCTCGGCGATCTTCACGTAAGCCGTGTGCTTCGGCGTCAGACGGACGCGCGGCGTGTCGAAGTCGGGGATGTAGGTCGATTTTCCCTCGATGTAACTCGGGGCGGGCTCCGTCTCCTTCTTCTTGCGGGCCGGGAGCCCCAGGATCTCCTCGATGATCGGGGCGACCTTCGTCACCTGGTCGAGGCCGATGAAGGCATCGACCTCCGGCATCATGCCGGGCAGTTCCTTCGAGAACCGCTGCGCCATGCACCCGGCGACGATCAGCTTCTGCCCCTTGCGCCGCTTGCTCATCCCGCGCTCCTTGTTCACCTCGAAGATCGCATTGATGCTCTCCTCCTTCGAGGCGTCGATGAAGGAGCACGTGTTCACGATGAGGACGTCGGCCTCGTCGGCGTCGGCCGTCATCGCCATCCCGGCTTGGCTCAGATGGCCGATCATGATCTCCGAGTCGACGAGGTTCTTCGCGCAACCGAGGGAAAGAAGGCCGACGCGAATGGGGACGGGGGAGCTCATGTTGGGAAAAAGGAAAGGGCGTGGGAGAGGATCAGTTCCCCGGAGGGAGGGAGAAATCGCCCTGGGCGCGGGCGTCGCTGTGGTAGGTCTCTCCGTTGAAAATGGCCGTGATCAGGGCGGGAATCGCGATCCGAAGCTGGAACTTCAGCCCCGAGAAATGGAGCTCCGAACCCGACTTCATGACGCCGGAGAAGAGCTCCTTGTTCTGCCCGTTCTCCGTCAGCGCGACGCGGACCCAGCAATCGTCCGTGGCGCGGAGGACCAGATTGTCCGCCACGGCGGGCGAGGCGACGGGCACCGCCCCGGTCGCGGTCGCGGTTTGGGCGGCAGAGGAGGCCGAGGTCGAGGCGGGCGAAGCTGGAACCGCCACGGCCTGCGCGGCGGCGACGGGTTCCGCATCGGACGTGACGGGAGTGGCCTTCGCCACCGGCGTCGCGCTGTCCCCGGCACCATCGACGGCGACGGCCTTCGCCACAGGCACCTCGTCCTTCTTGGTCGTCGGGGCCGCTGCGGCCTGCGCGGCCTGGAGCTGCGCGATTTTCTTCCGCGCGTCGGGCAGGACCAACTTCAACCGCATCCCCAGGATCGCGGCGACCGAAGCAATGATCGCCACGGTAAAGAGGAGCGCCAACCCGCGCGGGGAAAGAAGCTTCTTCCACCGGGGCTCGACCGGGATGCAATGGACGGGCGAGGAAGCCAGATAAACCTCCTCCCCTTCGACAGCCAGGACCTTGTCCAGCTCGTGAAGGATCTTCGCCTCGTTCAGGCCGAGGGATTTCGCGTAGATGCGGACGAAACCGCGGACATAGGCAGGCGCCGGGAACTTTCCATACTCCTCTCCTTCCAGGAGGAGAATCTGCTGTTCCTTGATCTTCGTCGCCTTGGCGGCGGCCTTCGGGGTCCATCCCCGGGCATGCCGCGCCTCGCGCAATTGGGCACCTACACTTTTCATGGTAAAAGAGAGGACAGGGTAGGCAGGCCCTCCCGGCTTGGCAAGGCCCTCTTCAGAGAAGATTCGCCCACTTCCAGCCCCCAAGAAATCGATGAAGATGGCGAATAAAAGTAAAACTTTTCCCAGCACGAACGCGGGTATTGCAACTTCTCCATATCACGGGCTACATTTTATCTGGATATGAGCGGCCTTCTCCCGAAGTTGGGTCTTTTCCTTCTCGGCGCCCTCGTCGGCGTGGGCGGCGTCTACCAGTACTGGGCCAAGCCGAAAATCGCCGCCTCCCAGAACGCGGCCCAAGTAGCGAAGGACGATGAGATCACCACCCGCCAGGAATTGACGAATCAGCTTGAGATCGCGAACGGGAAGATCGCCGGCGATCAGCAGACCATGAAATCGCTCCAGGACGACACCATCGCCCAGGTCACGAACATCACCGGCGAAGCCAAGGCCAAGGTCGACAACCTCCTCCGCACCGCGGGCTACGAAAAAGAGCGCAACGACCAATTGGAAAAAAGCGTGGCCAAACTCCAAAGCCAACTGGACCAACTAAAACAAGGCACCACGGCGGGGACACCGTGATGAAATCAATCCTCATCAAGGCGGTCCTGTTCCTGCTTGGCGCCGGCCTGGGCGGCGGCGGCATCTATCTGGGCTGGGCCAAGCCGCAGATTGCGGCGGCCCAGGCGGAAGCCCAGGCCGCCCAGGACAAGGCGACCCGCACCCACACGGAATTGGGCGGCCAGATGGAAATCGCGAACGGCCGGATCACCGCCGACCAGCAGGCCATCAAATCGCTTCAGCAAGCCGCCGACAGCCAGATCTCCGCAGCCCTCGCCGAGGCCAAGGGAAAGGTCGCCGCCGCCGCCAAGACGGCCGCCGCCGAGAAAGACCGCCACGACACCTTGTCCAAGACCGTCTCCGACCTTCAAGATCAAATCGCCCAGGCAAAGAAAGATGCCACTCCCGCCGTCGTCGCCGAGGCCCCCACTCCCGCCCCGCCTCCGCCCCCGAAGGTGAAGGAACCC
>CAISZB010000203.1 GCA_903889845.1 uncultured Verrucomicrobium sp.
GCCAGCATTTCCTTCCTTGCTTCCCCCTTTCCGTTTCCCTCCCCGACCCCACCGACCTCCCCTTCCTCGAAACCGCCGCTGCGTCCGACGACAAGACCCTCGTCACCGGCAACTTGAAACACTATCCGAAGCCCCTCCGCTCCGGCGTCCGCGTCCTGACCCCGGCGGAAGGCTGGGGCCTCCTCACGCAGGCGGATTGACGAGAGAGGATTCCGAGCAGGCCCTGAAGGGTGCCTTTACGCCGCCGCCCCGACCGTCTACCCTGGGCACCCCATGTCCGCCTCCTTCGTCCACCTCCACGTCCACTCGGAGTTTTCCCTCCTCGACGGGGCGTGCCGCCTCGACGATCTGGCGGCGAAGGCGAAGGAATTCGGCATGCCCGCCGTCGCCCTCACCGACCACGGGAACCTCTTCGGCGCGATCGCCTTCTACCAGGCCTGCCAGAAGGCGGGGGTGAAGCCCCTCATCGGCTGCGAGGTCTACCTGGCCCCGGGCGACCGCCGGGAGCGCAAGGCGTCGAGCGCCCGCGACGCCTCGACCCATTTCCTCCTCATCGCCAAGAACGACGAGGGCTACCACAACCTCATCCGCCTCGTCACCGCCGCCCACCTGGAGGGGCAGTACTACAAGCCCCGGATCGACAAGGAAATCCTCCGCCAATGGAGCGGCGGCCTCATCGCGACCAGCGCCTGCCTGAAGAGCGAGATCGCCCAGCACATCCTCCAGGAACAGATCGAGCACGCGGAAAAGGCCATCATCGAATTCCGCGACATGTTCGCCCCCGGCGACTTCTACCTGGAGGTCCACCGCCACGGCGTCCCCGGCCAGGAACAGATCCTGAAGCACTACGTCGCCCTGGGCAAAAAACTCGGCGTCAAGCTCGTCGCCGCGAACGACGTCCACTACCTCGCGAAGGACGACGCCCCCGCGCACGACGCCCTCCTCTGCATCGGCACCGGCTCCCTCCTCACCGACGAGAAGCGGATGCGCTACCCGTCGAACGAGTTCTATTTCAAGTCCGCCGAGGAGATGGCCGCCCTCTTCCCCGACCTCCCGGAGGCCCTCGAAACGACCCTGGAGATCGCCGCGAAGTGCGACCTGAAGATCGAGTTGGGGAAGAACAAGTTCCCCGCCTATCCCCTCCCCGAGGGCCAGACGACCGCCGAGGGCTACCTCCGCGAGCTCTGCATCGAGGGCGTGAAGGCCCGCTACACGGCGGAGACGCCGGAGCGGATGAAGGAAATCTGGGAGCGGCTCGACTTCGAGCTGAACGTCCTGGCGAAGACCGGCTTCACCGCCTACTTCCTCATCGTCTGGGACTTCATCGACTACGCGAAGCGGACCGGCATCCCCGTCGGCCCCGGGCGCGGCAGCGCGGCGGGCAGCCTCATCGCCTACGCCCTGGCCATCACCGACCTCTGCCCCCTCCGCTACGCCCTCTTCTTCGAGCGCTTCCTCAACCCGGAACGCGTCTCCCCGCCCGACATCGACGTCGACTTCTGCTACAACCGCCGCCCGGAGGTGATCGAGTACGTCCGGCGGAAATACGGGGAACGGTCCGTCGCGCAGATCATCACCTTCGGCACCCTCGGCGCGAAGATGGCGCTGCGCGACGTCTCCCGCGTCATGGGCCTTTCCTACGGGGACGCCGACCGGCTCGCGAAGATGATCCCGAACGAGCTGAACATCACCCTCGACGACGCCCTGGAGAAGAGCCCCGAGCTGAAGGCCGCCTACGAGCAGGACGAGACGGCGAAGCAGGTCCTCGACACCGCACGCTCCCTGGAGGGCCTCTCGCGGCAGGCGGGCGTCCACGCGGCGGGCGTCGTCATCGCCTCCGGGGACCTGACCGACAACGTCCCCCTCACCCGCGACGACAGCGGGGGCGTCGTCACGCAGTGGTCGATGGAGTACCTCGGCGAAGTCGGCATGCTGAAGATGGACTTCCTGGGCCTGAAGACCCTCACCGTCATCGACGACTGCCTGAAGCTCATCGCGAAGACGACCGGCAAGACCTTCGTCCCCCTCGAAATCCCCCTCGACGACGCGAAGACCTACGACCTCATCGCCTCGGCGAAGAACGTCGGCGTCTTCCAGCTGGAATCGGACGGCATGGGCAAGGCCTGCGCCTCCGTGAAGCCGAAGTGCATCGAGGACATCATCGCGCTCGTCGCCCTCTACCGCCCGGGCCCGATGGAGAACATCCCCCTCTACGCCGACCGCAAGTCGGGCAAGGTCCCCCTCGAATACCCCCACCCCCTGCTGGAGAAAAGCCTCAAGGAAACCTACGGCATCATCATCTACCAGGAGCAGGTGATGCAGGCGGCGAACATCCTCGCCGGGTACTCCCTCGGCCAGGCCGATTTGCTCCGCCGCGCAATGGGGAAGAAGAAGCTGGAGGAGATGGTGAAGCAACGCGCCCTCTTCGTGAAGGGCTGCCTGGAGGTCAACCAGATCCCCGAGGCCGAGGCCAACCCCCTCTTCGACACCCTCGA
>CAISZB010000204.1 GCA_903889845.1 uncultured Verrucomicrobium sp.
AAAAAAGCCCCGCAGCGATGCGGGGCTTTTTTGTTGGGGGGAAGTGAGGGATGGGCTCCCCTTCGGGGAAGGCTCCTTGAACGTCTAAGCAAGTTTCTAAAACCGATAGCTCGTCGAAACGCCGAGGTAGTTCGAGCCGGTCTGGTCGATGCCGTTGCGGTTCGGCTTGAAGGCGTCGCCGTTGTAGCGGTAGGTGAGGGCGACGCTGATTTCCTTGCTCAGGGCCTGGCCGAGGGTGATCCCGCCGGTGAGGTAGATCGGGTTGTTGTGCGACTCGGCGAAGCGCTGGTAGACGAGCTCGGGTCCCGCCTGCACTTCGACGGAGCCGCCGGACCAGAGGTTCTGGTTCATCAGGAAGTGGGGGTTGAGGTGGCCCCGGCTCTGGTAGCCGTCGGTCTCCCCGAGGTAGATCCGGCTGGCGTTGGCGACGAATTCCCCTTCGACGACGATGCCCAGGTCCCCGCTGATCCACGGCTGCCAGAGGTATTCCCCGAGGCCGCCCACGCCGTAGCTGTATTCGTCGTTCTGGCGGAAGTTGAACTGGTTCTGCTGGTTGAAGACGTCGGTGGGGCGGTGGCGGATGAAGCTGTAGATACCGGTGTAGAAGCCGGAGTCGCAGACCTCCGGACGCGGGTCCATCTTGCGGAGGTCGACGTCGAGGAGGAGGCGGGTCTCCGTTGAGATATAATCCTTCGGCTTGTAGGGGACGCTGAGGGGGGAGTTCTGCTTGTTGACGTGGAAGACGTTCTCGTCGACCTGCTGGGTGAGCTCGACGCCGACGGCGCGTGTCGCCTGGTAGCGGCCGAAGACGTAGGCGCCGATGATGTCCATGTCGTAGCCGGGGACGAAGCCGGTGAAGGGGTAGTTGCTGTTCCGCTCGCGGATGCTGGTCTGGTTGTAGTCGAGGCCGGTGCCGACCGACCACGGCGACTTGTCGATGTTCCGCAGGGAGAACTGGAGGGTCTGCCCGAGGTCGAACTCGATCGGGGTGTCGAAGAGGGTCCAGTCGAAGAGCTGCTTCGTGCCGTAGTAGAAGATCGGCAGGATCTCGTAGTCGGTCCCCGGCGCGCCGCCGTTGTAGACGCCGGTCGTGATGCCGACGATGCCCTGGGTGGGGTAATCCTTCTCGATGAGGTGGCTGAGGGGCTGGGGATTCTCCGCCCGGAGGGGGAACGCAACCGCGGCGAGGAGTAGGCCGAGGAGGGCGGGCAGGGGGAGGAAGCGGTTCATGGCTTTCAGCTTCCGTTGGGGCGGCTCGCGATGTCGGCCAGGCTCGCGGGGATCTGCCGGGCGATCGGGCCGACGAGGTCGACGAGGGTCGCGGCGGTGTAGGGGCCGTCGGTCATGGCGCCGCCCGACCACTTCGTGAGGTCGAGGAGGCCGGAACCGGTCCGGAACTTCACGAAGAGGCCGGTGACGGGATGGGCGAGGTCGATGGGGGGGAAGGCGCCGCAGGAGAGGAGGAGCTGGCCGCCCTTCTCCACCTGACGGTAGCCGCGTGCCTCCATCTCGGCGGCGAGGGCGTGGCGGACCTGGGCCCAGTCGCCCTCGGTGAGGCCGTTGTAGTCGCTCGACCGGGGGGCTTTGCCCTTAAAAGGCTCAAAGGGCTCGAAGGAGAAGGTGCCGTAGGACGAAAGGGAGAAGCCGTGGGCGCAGAAGACGGTCCGGGAGGTGCCGCCGTTAACGGCGTGAGCAGAAGGTACGGCGCCCAGCGTCAGGGCGAGAACCGTGACGAGCACCAATACCC
Source organism: uncultured Verrucomicrobium sp. (assembly GCA_903889845.1). Classification (GTDB taxonomy): domain Bacteria; phylum Verrucomicrobiota; class Verrucomicrobiia; order Methylacidiphilales; family GAS474; genus GAS474. Next base: position 1,748 of record CAISZB010000204.1, read on the forward strand.
CGAGGCGGCCCATGAAAAGCGGGGGCACCCCCGGGCGGTCTTTCACGTGACGCCGAGTGTTTCAGAATGTTACGCAAAAACAAGTAACAAGTTACTTTTGCATGACATTGTTTTACTCAGGTCATTCACTGTGCTGAGAGGTTGCGGGAGCTTCACCCGGACCGCTTCCCCACCTCCGGCACGATTCCGTTGCGGACGTACTGCCGCGCCGCCTCCTCCAGCTCGATCCCGGTGAGGAGGCCCAGCTTGTCTTTCAGCCGTTCCCGGTAGGTCCCGATCGTCTTGATGCCCAGGCTGAGCAGCCCCGCGATCTCCGACGAGGTCTTGCCGCCGCCCAGGTGGCTGAAGACCTGCAATTCCCGCTGGGAGAGGCCGTGGAGCGGGGTCACCGGGTCGCCCCCCTCGGAGAGGGCGCGGGCCAGGGCGGCCTGCTGGAGTGACTCGCTCGCCGCCTTGTTCCCCTTCAGGATGGAGCGGAGGGCGGCGATGACCTCCTCCGGCCCCGCCGTCTTCATCAGGTAGCCGTCGGCCCCGGCGCGGAAGGCCCAGCGGGCGTAGAGGTTCTCGTCGCACGCCGTGAGGACCAGGATCTTCCCCGCCGGATGGGCGCGGTGCAGCTCTTCCAGGAACTCGACCCCGTCGCGCCCGCCGAGGGAGAGGTCGAGGATCGTCACGTCGGGCCGGACCTGCTCCACCAACTCCCGCGCGTCGGGGATCGTCGTCGCCTGCCCGCAAAGCGTGAAGTTCCCCGTCTCCTCCAGCGCCACGGTGAGGCCCAGGATCACCAGCGGCTGGTCGTCGAGGATCGCGATGCGCACCGGCGCGGCCTCCGCCCGTTCGTCGTTCCGGAACGACGCCACCCTGCTTCCCTTCTTCTTCGCCATGCCAGCGAAGATACGCCCGATTCCCCGAAAAAGAAAGTGTAGGTTTAAAACCTACAAAAAGAAAGGGCAACCTACCTGACACACCTGACCCGATCTTGTGATAGAAAAAGATCGGGAGCGGTCGAGGGATCGTCCCGAATCGTGTTTCAAGGGCCTGCCGGTGAAAGCTGCGGAGGATCGTTCTTAGGGGAACCGGGACAGGGGACAGGGGGGGGTAACCGGGGTGGGGAACGGAGAAGGGAAAAGGGAAAGAATGACTTCCGCGGCCTGAATCGGCAGGCCCCCAACACAAAGACCACAAAGACAAAAGGGCCCTCTTGGGCCTTTTTGCTTTTATTTCCTTATTTCCCCCCAAGGGCCTGCGCCACGTAGGCCAGTACGGCCTTCACCTCGTCCTTCGGCTTCGCCTCGGCAGCCGCCCAGACGATCGCCCCCTCCCGGAAATCCTCAAAGATGCGTCAAATATCCATCTTTAAACCCTTGCCCGAAAGCCTTAACCTGAAGCCGGTATGCAGCTCTCCCTCTTCTGCGACTATTCCCTGCGGATGCTCCTCTACCTGGGTGCCCGGCCCGAGGAGGGCGGGACGATCCGGGAGATCGCCCTGGCGTACGGCATCTCGAAGAACCACCTGATGAAGGTCTCCCACGAGTTGGTCCGTCACGGCTACCTCGCCGCGAAGCGGGGCCGGGCGGGCGGACTGCGGCTGGCGCGTCCCGCCGCGGAGATCAACGCCGGGGAGGTCGTTCGCCTGTTCGAGTCCCGCGTCCCCCTCGTCGAGTGCTTCCCGGGGGGCAACGGCGGATGCCTCCTCACGCCCGCCTGCCGCCTGAAGGGGGCGCTGGCCCAGGCCCAGGCCGCCTTCTACGATTCCCTCTCGGCCTACACCCTGGCCGATCTGCTGAACAAAAAAACCGTCGCCCTCCTCGCCGGGGCCCCGTGAATCGGGGCCCGGCGGGAATGAACATCTTAGAGCCTATCCGAATAACCCGGTAGGCCGCGTTATTCGGATAGGCTCTTAGAAGCTGTGAAAAAAGTCCGATAGCGGCTGTACAGGGAGAGGGAGATTTGTGAAAAGTTTGGGATGGAGGCGAAGCGAGAACCGTATCCGAGTGAGTTACCGATAAAGAGTGGGCGATATTGAGGCCGTTGCTGCCTGGGCCAAGCAAACTTGGGCGACCTCCTCGATATGAACGGCGGGAGATGGTCAACGCTATCTTCTACGTCGTGCGCAGCGGTTGCACGTGGCGGATGATGCCCAAAGAGTTCCCGCATTGGCGTTTGGTCTACTACTACTTTGCGAAGTGGCATGCCGACGGACTTTGGCAGCGGCTCAATGATGCCCTGCGCGATAAGGCCCGGAAGAAGAGCGGTAAAAAAAAGCCCCCACGGCTGCGATCATCGACAGCCAGAGCGTTAAGATGGCTTGCCAGCCCGGAGAGCGGGGCTTCGATGCGGGAAAGAAGGTGCGAGGACGAAAGCGGCACCTGCTGGTGGATACCCTCGGTCTGATCTTGGGGGTCAAGGTTCACAGTGCAGGATTACAAGATCGGGACGGCGCCAAACTTCTGGAACCCTTCCTTCTTCTCTTCGGGTGGCTGGAGGTAATCTTCGTCGATGGCGGTTATGCCGGTCGCTTCCTTGCATGGGTTGCCGATCTGCCTCGTCACCGTCATTTGCGAGCCGAGGTGGTGAATAAAATTCACCGGCACCGCTTCGAGGTGCTGCCCATGCGTTGGGTGGTGGAACGCACCTTCGCCTGGCTCGGCAACTTCCGACGCCTCTCCAAGGACTACGAGGTCAAAACCGCCCACTCCGAAGCCGTTATCTACCTCGCCAGTTGCTCCCTCCTACTCAGACGCCTCGCCAAATCAAACCCTCGCTGACTTTTTTCACAGCTTCTCAGGCAGGAAAAACCCGGCATAGTGCTTCTCGATCATCTGAATCGAGGTGCCCATCTCGCGGGCCAGCATGAAGACTGAGGCACCAGACCGAGCACGGCGGGTCGCGTAGGTGTGGCGGAAATGCATTGCGCTCCACTTAAGACCTGCCTTCTCGTTGATCATGCGTAATGCGTTCGAGAAGTTGTCGACATCCCAGCGACGCCCTTTCGGCGACGGGAACAACCACCGCTGCCCGGCGACCGTCGCCATGTATCGGTCGAGAATCGCCCGCAGTTCCGGCAGGATCGTCACCGGCCTAGCCCCAGTTTTAAGCGAGTTCTTCGCGGTCTGCTTTCCTTCGTCGTCGGCAATGTTCCGGACAGAAAGATGAACTTCGGCGACCGAGCATGTTTCCAGCCACAGGGTCTCGGCGCGACGCAATCCGCCATAGATCATCGTCGCCACGGCAGCGTGGACGACCGGATGCTTCTCCAGGGCGGCAAGCTGAAGCGCAATCTCGTCATCGGACAGATAGACAATAATCCGATTTTTTTCGTTGTAGGCGGGAAGTCCCGCCGCCATCGGGTTCGGATAACGGACGTTCGTCGGAATGAAGCTTCCGATCCGCATTGCGTGTTCAAAGAGGCCGACGAAGACCTCGCGGTAATGGCGCCGGGTTGCTGGCGACGCCAGTTCCTCCTTTCGTCCCGGCAGCGCCTCGATGAATGCCTGGACGGCCGCAGCTTTGAGCAGGCTAAGACGAGGCTCGACCTGTGCCTCGACGAACGGAACCAGAAGCGGGCCATCAAGGGGCTGTCCGGCATCGACAACGCCAGCACCGAAGGCCCGCTTGAGAATGCTGTCCTTCCCTTGGGCGTTGTGGCGCTCGTTCTCGGCCCAATAGAAACGGCGGTAATCGGCTAGGACCTCTGCCAGCGGCGGCTCAGGAGCCGGTGCAGCAGCGAGAATCGGGACCACGGGCTGGACGACGGCGAGGGGCATCTCGACGGCAGGAGGAGGGATCAGCGCAGCATTCTCCGCGAATGAGTCCGGGAGACCCGGTGCCAGTGCCGCAAGCGCCGGAGGAAAGTCGGCGAGCGCGAATTCCGGGACGAACAGCCCTGTCCACGCTTCCCAGCGGCGGCGGATCAGGTCGGCCCGAGCTTGGTCGGGAGTCGATAGGCTGATCCGATGGACCTCCCCGGAAAGAGGATGCCGCGTTTTAAGCCACCACAAATTTCCATTCTTGAAGATCGATGCCACGTCCTTTAACCGACCTGGAGGCCCATCCCGGAGAAAGAAATCGGCATCGGCAGGTCATAAAGACGCTCAATTTTAGGTCATAACGCGCTTTCCATAGGCGCGTACAAACAAAAAACTCCCAGGCGCAAGTGCCTGGGAGTCAAAGAGAAGAAATTGGTTGCGGGGGCTGGATTTGAACCAACGACCTTCAGGTTATGAGCCTGACGAGCTACCGGGCTGCTCCACCCCGCGATCAGGAGGATGGGTAGTGTGCTGGATGACTCTCCCCTTGGCAACTAAAAAGCGCGGAAAGAACGCCCGCAAAGAAAACGCCGTGCCGAAGGACGTTCGGCACGGCGTGGAAAGGCGGTCTCTAAAAACGGCCCCGCTCAGGCGAGGGCCGCGATCTTGTCGAGGAGGGCTTTCTTGGAAAGGCTGCCGACGTGGGCTTCCTTCTGTGCGCCGTCCTTGAAGAAGAAGAGGGTGGGGATGGACTGGATGCCGTACTTGGCCGCCAGCGCGCCCTCCTTGTCGACATCGACCTTGAGGACTTTGAGCTTGCCGTCCATTTCCTTCGCCACGTCGTCGAGGAGCGGGGCGATGGCCTTGCAGGGGCCGCACCATTGCGCCCAGAAGTCGACGAGGACGACTTGGTCTTTGCTCTGGATCTCGGCATCGAACTCGGACGCCGTCACGTTTTTCACATATTCGCTAGCCATGGAGGAAGGGGATTCTGGATGAATTAGAATGAGACAATGTTCAGATACAGTAACGCAAGACATCCAGTCGTCAACACGCTCACGACGCAGGCGATCACGGCCAGGATCATCGGTTCCTTCTCTTCGGATTCGCTGGGAGCCGGGGCTGCGGCGGGAGCCGACGCCGCCGCAGGGGTTGCGACGGCCCCTGTGGACCGCGCGGGGGCGGGAACGGAAGCTGGGATGCCGGGAGGCTTAGCGAGGGGGGGAACCCCGGGAGGCTTGCCCATGGCGGGCTTGATGGGGGCGGAGGCGACTCCGGGGATCCCTGCCCCACCGCCGGGGCGGGGAGGAACAGGGATGGCCGCCGTGGCTTGTGCGCCGCCGGTGGCAGGGGCCGCGGGCGCCGCCGGGGCGCCGGGCTTCGGCGGTAGGGGCCCGCCGCCGGGGACGGGCGGACGAGGGCCGGCAGCCGGAGGCACGGGAGCACCGGGCGGCTTCGGCGGCGTGGGAACGCCCATAGTGGGAGTGGGAACCGGAGCAGAAGGCCGCGGCGCCGCAGGAGGGGGAGCGGGAATGGAGGCCGTGGGCGCGGCGGGCGCAGAGGGGACGGGCCGAGGCGCCGCAGCGGCAGGCGCTTCGTCTTCGTCGTCAAAGTCGGGAATGGGCGGCATCCCGGACGGAAGCCCTCCTGCGGAAGCGGGAGGAGGAACGGGGACGGACGCCGTGGGGGCGGGAATGGGCGAGGTCGGAGCCTTGGGAACCGAAGGCGGTGCCGGAATGGAGGCCGTCGGTGCGGGCATGGGGGACGGCGCCTTGGGCGGCGGGGGCGGCGGG
>CAISZB010000205.1 GCA_903889845.1 uncultured Verrucomicrobium sp.
ACCTCGTATGCCACAACTTTTTTAACTGAGCTGTCGGCCTGCTTCGGATCACCAGCCAAAAGCTAGCGACCAAGAAAATCCACCCAACAAAAAAACCGATAGCCAGGGGCGAAAGGGAGTGGCTCATTTCGCTTCTCCCTACTTCCTCCCCATCCCCTTCTCCAACATCGCCTCCGCCAGCGCCAGCGATTCCTTGTTCGCCCCTCCGAGCATCCGGGCCAGTTCCTTCGCCCGCGCCGGGCGGTCCAGCTCCGTCAACTTCGTCGTCGTCCGGCCCTCCTTGACCGCCTTCTCCACGTGGAAGTGGGCCTCCCCCTGCGCGGCGACCTGGGGCTGGTGAGTGATGCAGAGGACCTGCCGCTCCCGGCTCGCACCCAGGCGGGCCAGCTTCCGGCCCACCTCCCACGCCGTCTCCCCGCCGACGTTCGCATCGACTTCGTCGAAGACCAGGACGGGGACCGAGTCGACCTCGGCCAGCGTCGTCTTGATCGCCAACATCACGCGGGCCATCTCGCCGCTGGAGGCGATGGCGCGAAGGGGCTGCGTCGCTTCGCCCACGTTCGGGGCGAAAAGAAACTCCACCTCGTCGGCTCCGTCCGGTCCCGGTTCCGCCTTGGCACGGAGGGCCACGTCGAAAATCGCCTGTTTGAACCCGAGACCCCGCAGTTCCCTCGTCACCGACTCCGCCAGCGGCTTCGCCGTCTTCTTGCGGGCGGCGGTGAGCTTCGCGGCCAGGGCGGCGAGGGCCTGCCGCGCCTCGGCCTCCTCCTTCTCCAGCCGGGCCAGCGTCTCGTCCCGATCTTCCAGCGCACGGAGTTCCTCCTCCGCCGCCGCACCGGAGGCGATCACGTCGTCGAGGGTTGGGCCGTACTTCTTCTTCAGGCCGTGAAGGAGGGACATCCGTTCCTCCACCTGCCGCAGCCGCTCCCCGTCCAGCTCCACCCGCTCCGAGTAGTCCCGGACGGCGGAGGCCAGTTCCTGCAACTCGGCCACGGCGCGGTGATTCGCCTCGGCCCACTGGACCGCGTCGGGATCGACCTTCTGCCAGGCCAGGAGCGTCCGCTCCACCTGGGCCAGCTGCCCCAGGACGTTCCCCTCTCCGTCGCTCACCTGCTCCAGGAGGGAGGAGGCCCATTCCAAAATCTGCCGGGAATTGTTGGCCAGCCGGAAGTCGCGCTCCACCTCGACGTCCTCCCCCGGCTTCGGGCGGGCATTCCCGATCTCGGAGACGCGATGGCGGAGGCGCTCGATCCGGTCCTCCCGCTCCCGCTCGCTGAGGGTCAGCGCGGCCCGCCGCTCCCCGACCTCCCGCCACGCCGCATGGGCCCGGGCGACCTCGGCCCGAAGCGGCCCCGTCTTCCCATGGGCGTCGAGGAGGTGAAGCTGCTCCGCCGTCCGCAGGAGGGACTGATGGTCGTGTGGCCCGTGGAGGTCGACCAGGAGGTCGCCGATCTTCTTCAATGCCTGGAGCGTCACCGGGCTCCCGTTCGCAAATTGTTTGTTCGCTCCCGCCGAGGTCAGCGTCCGTTTCAGGAGCAGAATGCCCCCCTCGCACGGCTCCGCGCCCACCTCCTCCAACACCCCCGCGACCGCCCCGGCCACCTCCCCGGAAAGGGCCACCTCCGCCTCGACGGCACAGGCCGCCTCGCCGGAACGGATCAAAGTTTTATCGGCCCGCTCCCCGGCCAGGAGCATCAGGGCGTCGATCAGGATCGATTTCCCCGCCCCGGTCTCCCCGGTCAGGGCATTGAAGCCGGGACCCAGCTCCCAGCGGAGGTCGTCGATCAGGGCCAGGTTCTTGATGCGGAGGGAGGAGATCATCGCTGAGCGTGGGGGGGGGGAAAGACAGGCGTCTATTTAGCTCTTCCGCCCTTTCCTGCCAACTGATAAGAAAAGAGCCTCAAAATGGCCCCCGTCACCGTCACCATCCTCGGCTCCGGCACCTCCCAGGGCGTCCCGATGCTGACCTGCACCTGCCCCGTCTGCACCTCGACCAACCCGAAGGACAAGCGGACCCGCTCCTCGATCTACCTGAACGACGGGGACGAGGTCGCGATCCTCGTCGATACGACGCCGGAACTCCGCGTCCAGTGCCTGGCCCAGGGCGTGACCCGGGTGACGACCGTCCTCCTCACCCACGCCCACGCCGACCACCTCTTCGGCTTCGACGACCTCCGCTGCTTCTGCATGGCAAACAAGGCCCGGATGCCGATCCATGCCTCGGAGGAGACCTTTGCCGTCCTCCGCCGCTCCTACGGCTACGCCTTCGATCCCGGGATGCACGTCCACGGCTACGTACGGACCGACGCCTTCCCCTTCCCGCCCGTCGGCGAGTCCTTTTCCGTCGGCCCCCTGGAGATCACCCCCCTCCCCGTCGTCCACGGCCGGGCCGTCACCCACGGCTTCCTGTTCCGGCGGGACGGGCGGAAGCTCCTCGCCTACATCCCCGATTGCAAGGTCCTCTCCGAGACGGCCCGGGAGGCGATCCGGGGCGTCGAGCGCCTGGTGATCGACGGCCTGCGCGACGAGCCGCACGACACCCACATGACGATCCGGGAAGCCCTCGCGGCAGGACGCGAGGTCGATGCCGGGGAGACGATCCTCACCCACCTCACCCACCACAAATCCCACGCCGACCGCGAAGCGGAGTTGCCTCCCGGCTGCCGGGTCGCCTACGATGGAATGCGGTTTACTCTTGGGGAACCCTTGGCTTAGATTGACCCGTACGATGCCGATGCCGATGCCTTTCCAGCGACGCGCCCTTTGGGTCACGGTCCTCCTCGCCATCGTCCTCCCCTCCTCCCTCCTCCGGGCCATCACGCCCCAGAACCAGCTCCGCGACCACCTCCTCGTCGTCTACAACACCCTCTCCCCGGACAGCCTCTCCCTCGCCCACTACTACGCGAAGGCCCGGAACATCCCCGACGACCGCGTCCTGGGCATCGAATGCCCGATCGACGAGGAAATCACCCGGACCCAGTACGAAAAACAGATCCGCACCCCCATCGACGACTACCTCCTCCGCAAGGGGTGGATGAAGCGCTCCCCCGGCCAGTTCCCCCTCGGCCAGAACAAGACCCTCGACGTCACCCTCGCGAACGACAACAAGATCTGGTGCATCGTCCTGATGAAGGGCATCCCCCTGAAGATCGCCCACGATCCCGGCATCCAGGAACCCCCTCCCGCCGTCGCGGAACTCAACACCAACGCCGCCTGCGTCGATTCCGAGCTGGCCCTCCTCCCCATCCAGGGCCTCCCCGTCGTCGGCGTCATGCCGAACCCCTTCTACCTTCTCGGCTTCAAGCGCCACTTCGACGAGCTCGACGCCCTCCAGATGATCCTCGTCGGCCGCCTCGACGGCCCCACGGCCAACGATGTCCGCCGGATGATCGACGACGCGAAGCTGGCCGAACAGAACCGCCTCGCCGGGCGGGTGAAGATCGACGCCCGCGGCCTCAACCAGGAGAGCAGCGGCTACTACTCCGGCGACAAGATGCTGACCGACAGCGTCCCCCTCCTCCGCAAGGAAGGGATGGAAGTCGAGGTCGACACGAAGCCCGACCTCTTCCCCGACAACCTCCCCTGGACCAACGTCGCCCTCTACGCCGGCTGGTACGCCCAGGACGCGAAGGGCCCCTTCATGCGCGAGGTGAAGGAGGGCAGCACCACGGAGCCCGCCTTCGCCAAGGGGGCCATCGCCTACCACATCCACTCCTACGGCGCCGCCACCCTCCGCTCCGACAAGGACCACTGGGCCGGCCCCCTCCTGGCCCACGGCGCCGCCGCCACCATGGGCGCCGTCTACGAGCCCTACCTCGACTTCCTCCCCCACTGGGACCAGTTCGTCGGGCGCATCCTCGACGGGGAGACCTTCATCGAAGCCGGCTACGGCTCCCAGAAGGTCCTCTCCTGGATGACCACCTTCGTCGGCGACCCCCTCTACACCCCCTTCGCCGTCCCCACCGACCAGGCCATCGCCGTCAGCGGCCCCGGCAAGCACCGGGACTTCCTCCTCGTCCAAACCCTCCGCCGCCAGCTCAACGCCGCCGGCAGCGCCCAGGACGACGCCGACAACCTGAAGGACCTCAAGGAACGGCTGAAAAACCTCGTCGCCGATCCCCAGCTCACCACCGTCGGCTGGGAAGGTTACGGCGACCTGATGAGCGACCCGCGCCTCCTCCCGGCGAACACCACCGTCGCCCAGTCCTACGAGAAAGCTTTCAACCTCGCCACCAGCCTCGAAGACCAGGAGCGAACCAACCTGAAGGCCGCGAAGGCCTACATGGACCGCTTCCGCCCGAAGGACGCCCGCCGGGTCCTCCTCCTCCAGCTCAACCGCTACCCCAACGAGTCGATCTACTACGGCCTCATGGACTACTACAAACAGGTCCAGAACTCCGACGGCATCCCCCCCGCCTCGCCCGCAGCAACGACCAAAGGCAGCGCCGCCCCGGCCCTGGCTCCCGCCGCCGTCGCCCCCTCCATCGCGGAGCCCGCCACGGGCTCCTCCCTCGCCTCCCCCTCCCTTTCCTCCGGCTCGGCCAGTTCGGGTCCGCTCCAATAAAAGGAAGGGGAGCCACCTCCCCATGCTGATCGACACCCACGCCCACCTCGACTACCCCGATTTCGCCCCCGACTTCGACGCCGTCCTCGCCCGCGCGAAGGAAGCCGGAGTCACCGAGGTCGTCTCCATCGGCACCCGGCTCGACTCCAGCCGCCGCGCCCTGGCCCTGGCCCAGTCCCATCCCGGCATCGTCCACGCCGCCGTCGGCATCCACCCCTGCGACGTCGGCTCCGAGAGCCTCTCCCAGCTCGATGCCCTCCGCGCCTTGGCACGGGAACCGGGCGTCGCCGCCCTCGGGGAAACCGGCCTCGACTACTACCGCCTCCCCGGTGCCAAAGAAGCTCCCGACGACCCCGTCCTCGCTGCCGAGATCGACGAGCGGATCAAAAAGTGGCAGGCCGAAGTCTTCCGCGCCCAGTTGGAAATCGCCGCCGAAACCGGCCTCAACGTCGTCATCCACCAGCGCGGCGATTGCTGGGCCGACACCCTCCATATTTTGAAAGACTTCACCGGGAAACTGCGGGGCGTCTTCCACTGCTTCGGCGGGACGCCCGAGCAGGCCACCGAGGTCATCGCCCTGGGCCACCTCGTCTCCTTCACCGGCATCGTCACCTTCAAGAACGCCGAGCTCGTCCACCAGACCGCCCGCACCGTCCCCCTGGACCAATTCATGGTCGAGACCGATTGCCCCTACCTCGCCCCCGTCCCCCACCGCGGCAAACGGTGCGAGCCCGCCCACACCCGCCTCGTCGCCGAGAAAATCGCCGAACTCCGCGGCCTCCCCCTTGCCGAGATCGCCGCCGCGACGACGAAGACGGCGCGGGGGTTCTTCAGGATGGGATAAGAGAGAAAATCAAACCGCCACCGCTTCCGCCACCATTGCCCTCTTTTCCGGCAACGCCTGCCCGGCCCGGCGGCGCTGCGTCACCTCCTCGCTCACGTGGCGGCACAGTTCGGCGTAGACCTCTTGCTCGTCGTGACCGTGGCAGACCCCGCCGATGAAGAGATCGGGGCAATACCCCACATAATAGCGCCCCTTTTCCCTCCATTGGACGAACTTCAGGTAATCGACTTTCATTTTCGGCGTTGGGTCCTGTGAGTCAGGTTCGATTTTAGCCCCCTTGGTAATAAGCATACGCCGACTCCGCCCAGGCGCAAATAACGCGCCCCTTTGCCGAGGCTTGCCCCCCTCCCTTCCTTCCTTTAAGGTGCTCCCCCTCCCATGAGAACCATCGACGATCCCTTCCGGAAAGGCTCCACCAAAGCCGCCGCCCTCCCCGCCAAAGCCGACCGCGCCTTCTCCTCCATCGTCGTCGACGGCGTCGAGCGCGCCCCCAACCGTTCCATGCTCTACCCCACCGGGTTCAAGCCGGAAGACTTCCAGAAGAACATCGTCGGCATCGCCTCCACCTGGAGCATGGTCACCCCGTGCAACATGCACATCAACAAGCTGGCCGAGGAAGCCGCCAAGGGCGTCGATACCGCGGGCGGCAAGGCAATCATCTTCAACACCATCACCATCGCCGACGGCATCTCCATGGGGACCGAAGGGATGAAATACTCCCTCGTCTCCCGCGAGGTCATCGCCGATTCGATCGAGACCGTCGTCGGCTGCCAGGGCATGGACGGCTACGTCGCCATCGGCGGCTGCGACAAGAACATGCCCGGCTGCCTGATTTCGATGGGCCGCCTGAACCGGCCCGCCGTCTTCGTCTACGGCGGCACCATCCTCCCCGGCTGCTTCAAGGGGAAGGACATCGACCTCGTCAGCGTCTTCGAGGCCGTCGGCCAGCACGCCAACGACAAGATCCCGGAGAGCGAACTCATCGCCATCGAGCGCTGCGCCGTTCCCGGTGCCGGTTCCTGCGGCGGCATGTATACGGCCAACACCATGGGCTCCGCCATCGAGGCCCTCGGCATGAGCCTCCCGAACAGCTCCGCGCAGATCGCCGAATCGGAGGAGAAGAACGACGATTGCCGCCGCGCCGGGGCCGCCGTCCTGAACCTCCTCAAAAAGAACATCCGCCCCCGCGACATCATGACGCGGAAGGCCTTCGAGAACGCCATCACCGTCGTCATGGCCCTGGGCGGCAGCACCAACGCCGTCCTCCACCTCCTCGCCATCGCCCATTCCGTCGGCGTGAAGCTGACCCTGGAAGACTTCACCCGGATCGGGAAGCGCGTCCCCGTCCTGGCCGACCTCAAGCCCAGCGGCCGCTTCGTCATGGCCTCCCTCTCCCGCATCGGCGGCCTCACCCCCCTCATGAAGCGGCTCCTGGAAAAGGGCCTCCTCCACGGGGACTGCCTCACCGCGACCGGCAAGACCCTTGCGGAGAACCTCAAGCCCGTCGCCGACTACCCCGTCGGGCAGGAAGTCATCCGTCCCTTCGACAACCCCGTGAAGCCCGACGGCCACCTCGTCATCCTGAAGGGGAACCTCGCCCCCGACGGCGCCGTCGCGAAGATCAGCGGCAAGGAAGGCCTCCGCTTCGACGGCAAGGCCCGCGTCTTCGAGTCGGAAGAGGCCGCCCTCCCCGCCATCCTCGACGGCACCGTGAAAAAGGGCGACGTCATCGTCATCCGCTACGAGGGGCCGCGCGGCGGTCCCGGCATGCGGGAAATGCTCGCCCCCACCTCCGCCGTCATGGGCAAGGGCCTGGGCAAGGAAGTCGCCCTCATCACCGACGGCCGCTTCTC
>CAISZB010000206.1 GCA_903889845.1 uncultured Verrucomicrobium sp.
CCGTGATCCAGTAGAGGGCCGTGTAATCGACCCCCGGCCAGTAGCCCCGCGTCGTCGCCGCCTGCATCGGATTGACGAAGCGGTTGTTGAGGAACGAGACATTCTGGGCCGAGGAGACGACCACGTTCGCCCCCAGGTTCCCCGTGAACGTGTTCCCGGAGACCGTGATGCTCCGATGCCCGCCGGGCAGCGGGACATAGACCCCCGTCACCGTATCGAACTCGGCGATGGTCAAGGCGCCCGCTATCCATTCCCCCGGGTCCTGCCAGATTCCGACGCCCGCGATCGTGTTCCCGGAGATCGTGACGTTGCGGGAGTAATCGGCCTCCACCCAATCCTGCATCTCGGGGATCAGGGCGATGCCGGAGACGGTCGATCCCGTGATCGTGTTGTTCTGGATCGTGCCGTTGCTCGCCTTGATAAGGAGCCCCCTCTCCCGGTTGTTCAAGACCGTGCAGCCCTGGACCAAAAAGCCAGCGCCCTGCCGCGAGGCGTTCGCCACATAGCCCACATTCCCCACGGACTTGTCGAGCGTCACGGTGAAGAAGGTCAGGTCCGAAGCCCCGGCATAGGCGTCAAAGTTGGAGGGCAACGGCAACCCCCCGCTGGAGGCGGAACCCGAGACCTGCGTGACCGTCGCGTCCCCCAGCAGCCCTTCCTCCGCATCGTAGAGATGGAGGACATCCCCCGCAACGCAGTAGCCGGAGCCCAGGGCGGCAAAGGTCAGCGCACTTCCGGAAGCCAGCACCACGCCGTGCCCGCCGCCGATCTCGATCGCATCGTCGTCGCAGTAGGCGATGGAACAGTTCGTCAGCGTCGGCCCCTTCGCCACGCCCTCGCTGTGGAACCCGTCGGCGTTCGAGGCGAAGAGCGGCAGATCGGCGGCGCCCGAGGGAGTCGGTCCGCGCTGCAGGCTGAACGTGTAGGTGTTGCCGCCGGCCCCCGTCAACTCATGGACCGCGAAGCCGCAGGAGCTCTGGAAGACGGCCCCGTTGATCGTCATCCCGCCGCAGCCGTAGAGATAACAATCGTCATAGACCGTCCCCCGCAGGGCGATGAGGTCCCCGGCCTGCAACGGGACCAGTCCATCGAGCCCCGACGTCACCGTGAAGCGGAACTTCCCGCCCGACAGGCTCTTGATGCCCGAGTACCAGACGTCGCCGATCCCCCCTTTCCAGTTCCGCGTCGCGGCGGAGAAGACGTTGAACCAGCCGTTCGACGGGAAATACGAGGCGCTCGTCAGCGTCGTGGGATAGCCCGACGCGATCTGCACATCGACCGTTCCCTTCGCCGTGCTGACCGCCGTCACCGTTCCTTGCGAGAACGGCACCGTGTCATGCCGGAAGGTGCCTCCCGTCACCGTGATATTGGAACAGTTCTCGAAAAAGAAGAAGGGTGAGCGCGGCCCGCTGATCAGCGTGACACCGGTCAGGACGATTTCGAGGTTGGAAACGTTGGCGAGGTGGACCACGTAGTCCTGGCCCGATGGAGCCTTGACCGTGTAGGTCCCGGGGAGACCGTCACCTTCGACTGGCCCGCAGCGACCGCGGCCAAGATCGATTTTTGAAGGGACGACGGACTGGAAACCAGACTGGAGCCGATGGAGCCGACCGCACTTGCCGCTTGTCCCTGAAGGGAAAGGAGGGCCAGAAACAGAACCGAGAGCAGAACCGAAAACAGACCGCGAAGCGTGGCTTTCATACATTTGGGATCGCCGACAAAACGGGGATTCAAGTTGTCTTGGCCCGGCCCCATCATGAGGCCCGGGCAAACCGCCATTCGATGAACGCGCTACGGAAGATGGAGGAAGCGTGGCTACGAAAAGCCGGAGAAACCGGGATGCGACGCAAAGAATCTTTCGCCGCGATGCGGCGGTGTCGTAATGGCTGAAGCCTCTTCCATACGATCTACCCCGAGTCACTTGGAGCCGAAAACAGGCAATCCAATATCCCCATCCCCCCCCTTGGGCGGTGAGCGTAGCAAACACACCGCCAAACTCAATCACATTCCAAAAAGTGCGGCATAAAGACAGTCGCCCCTGAAGCCGCCTTGCTTCCCCCCCCTTGGCTCGCGGGCCGTCGCCCGCCGAACCTCGTCAACCCCGAGGGCTGGGAACGGCGCACCGCCCCGCCCTCGTCATAAATCGCTGGGCGTCGCCCACCGGGCGGAGAGCCGCCCCGTCGGCACCGCCGGGATCGCCAGTCCTTCCTCGGCATAGTGCGACGTGTCGTTGAACAGCGTCAGGCGGGCGCAGCTCGGGCTTCGGAAATCGACGATGTTCAGCGCCGCCGGGCTTTGGTCGAGGTTGTCGCGGTAGCGGCGCGGATCGAAGCCGAGGAGCGAGCTGAGCAGGAGCCGGATCGTCGCCTTGTGCGAGGCGATGAGGATCGTCTCCCCCGCGTGGTGGCGGACCAACGCGAGAAGTTCGGGCAGCGCCCGGGCCGTCACATCGAGGCCGCTCTCTCCGCCCTGCGGGGCGTAGGTGTAGGGATCGGCCTCCCACGACGCGATCTCCTCCGGATACTTTGCCTCCGCCTCCTTCCGCGTCAGCGTCTCCCACCGTCCGTGGGCGATCTCCCGCAGCGCGGGCTTCGGCACGACGTCGAGCCGGTGCGGCGCCGCCAGGATGCGGCCCGTCTCCATCGTCCGCCCCAGCGGGGAGGCGTAGACGGCGGCGATCTTCTCCTTCGCCAACCGCGCCGCCAGATGACGCACCTGGCAGCGACCCTCGTCGGAGAGGGGGACGTCGGTCGCCCCGGCGAAGCGGTCTTCGGCACTGAGAATCGTCGCGCCATGGCGAATCAAAAAAACACGGGTCAAGGTCGAGGCAGGCATGGAAGAAAAGTAGAGCCTGACCCGCCGGACAGGCAAGGCGGCAGCCCTCGCCTCTAGTCATATATGCGGCGTCTCTCGCGCGACCCGCCGGAGATTCTAAACCGTTTCTTAATGCGCCTGACCGGTCACCGCCGCCGCGGCGGGGGATTGCTGGAGGAGGTTGCCCGGGATCGTCGAGGCCGCCTTCGCGCCCGGCAGGGAGGAGGCGTCCCAACCGCCGCCCAGGGCCTGGATCAGGGAGACGCTGGAGGTCATTCGCCGGATCTCAATGTTCGCCAGATTCTGTTCGGCGGTCAGCGCCGTGTTCTGGGTCGTGATGACGTCGAGGTAACTCGCGGTCCCGGCCCGGTACTGGTTCGTCGTGATCTCCAGGGAACGCTTCGCGGCGGCGGTCGCCTTCCCCTCGGCGGAGGCTTCGATCTCCAGGTAATGGAGGCCGGAGAGGGCGTCCTCCACCTGCTGGAAGGCGGTCAGGACGGTCTGCCGGTAGGTCGCGGCCTGGGCGTCGTAGGCGGCGCGGGCCTTGTAGACCGTCGCGTGGGTCTTGCCCGCGTCGAAGAGGGACTGGGACAGCGCGGGTCCGAGGGACCAGATGAAATTGGTCGCCTTGAACAGATCGTTCAGGCTCCCGTTCTCGAACCCCGCCGAGGCGCTCAACGTCAGCGTCGGGTAATAGGCCGCCGTGGCGACACCGATCGCCGCATTGGCCGCCGCCGTCGCACGCTCCTGCTGGGCGATGTCGGGCCGCCGCTCCAGGAGCGCCGTGGGCACACCGACCGGGATTTCCGGGGGGACAGCCTGGGCCTTCAGCGGCGCGGGCGGAAGGTGGAAGTCGGCGGGCGGCTTCCCGAGGAGGACGGCGATGGCGTGCTCATACTGGGCGCGGGTCAGTTGGTCCTCGGCCAGGGTCACCTTCGCCGCCTCGAACTGGGCCTCCGCCTGGGCCACGTCGCCCTCGGAGGCGACTCCGCTCGCGTAGCGGTTCTTCGTCAGCGTGAGATACTTTCCGTAGGAATCGACGGTCCGGTTCAGGATTTCCAGCAGGGTGTCGTAACCGCGCGCGGAGAAATAGTCCTGCGCCAGCGTCGCCTGGTAGGAGAGGCGGGCGTTCTCCAACTGCGCTTCGGTCGCCTGGGCCGTGGCGATGTTCTGCTCGACGCTCCGCCGGATGGCCCCCCAGAGGTCGATCTCCCAGGAAAAGCTGGCCGGAACGTCGTAGAGCGTCCGGGCGCCCCCGGCGATGTTCGAGGTGTTGTTGTAAGTCCGGCTCCGCGTCACGGCGGGGCCCCCCGTGACCTGGGGATAATAGTCCGCCTTCGCGACGCGGACCGCGCCTTGGGCCTCCCGGTACTGTGCCTCGGCGGCGAGGACGTTCTGGTTCGAGATCGCCACCTGCTCCATCAACCCGTCGAGGACGGGATCATTGTAGACTTTCCACCACGCACCCCGGGCGGCGGCATCGCTCGGCTGCGCCGTGCGCCACGTCTCGGGCGGGAGGGAGCCGTAGGCGGCGGAAACGGGCGCGTCGGGCTTCGCGTAGTCGGGACCGACGGCGCAGCCGCCCAGGACCACCACCAACACACCGGAAACTAATGCCAAATGGATTTGATTCAGCTTCTTTCCAAGATGATTCCTCCCAAGCGGGTTAGATGAAGCGGACTCCATCTCGAGCGAAGAGGACAGCCTCGTTTCGGTCGCGCCTGTAGGCCGGTTCTGTTTCATCCGGGCCGGGAGGCTTGGAGGGCGGCACGCCCTCCATTCCTTAAACGAGCGGGTCGCCTCCGCCTGTACAGGGAAGCGTAGCGATTCTACCCGGTCCCGAAGGGCATCACCTATAA
>CAISZB010000207.1 GCA_903889845.1 uncultured Verrucomicrobium sp.
CCAATAAATAGACTAAACCTATAGATTAATATTGATTTGGGCTTGCTCCCTCTCTAGTCGTATCTTTCCGATAGACCTTCCAAGGCATGACGACCACCCCCGTCTTTTCCGATTCCCCCACCCCCCGGCCCCTCCCTTCCTGGCGCCGGATGCGGAAGCATATCCTGCCCGGCTTCGGCCTTTCCCTCGGATACACCCTCTTCGGCCTCAGCCTCATTGTCCTCTTCCCCCTCGCCGCCCTCTTCCACCGCGCCTTCGTCCTCCCCCCGGAGGCGATCGCCGCCGGGGAGACCAGCCCCCTCCACTTCATCTGGGCGACGATCACGGAGCCGGAGGTCCTCGACTCCTACCGCGTCAGCCTGGAGTCGTCCCTCTTCGCCGCCCTCCTCAACGGCGTCTTCGGCTTCATCATCGCGTGGGTCCTCTCCCGGTACGAGTTCCCCGGCCGCCGCCTCCTCGACGCCCTCGTCGATCTCCCCTTCGCCCTTCCCACCGCCGTCGCCGGCATCGCCTTGACGGAACTCTACGCCCCCAACGGCTGGATCGGCTCCCTCCTGGCCCCCTACGGCATCCGCGTCGCCTTCACCCAGACGGGGATCACCGTGGCCCTCATCTTCATCGGCCTCCCCTTCGTCGTCCGCACCGTCCAGCCCGTCATCCAAAGCCTCCACGCCGACGTCGAGGAAGCCGCCGCCTGCCTCGGGGCCGACCGCTGGCAGACCTTCGTCCGCATCATCCTCCCCGCCTTGATCCCGGCGTGGATCACCGGCATCACCCTCGCCTTCGGCCGCGCCGTGGGGGAATACGGCTCCGTCGTCTTCATTGCGGCGAACATCCCGTTCAGGACCGAGATCGCCCCCATCCTCATCATCCACAAGCTGGAACAATTCAACTACGCCGGGGCCGCCGCCATCGGCGGGGCCATGATCCTCTTCTCCATCCTCATCCTCACGGTCGTGACCACCCTCCAGCGGTGGCATTCCCACCGCACCTCCAGCCAAGGAGGGGACGAGTCATGAGCGCCGTCGTCCCTCTCACCATCGCCCCCGTCAAACCGTCGGCACTGCGGACCAACGCCGCCCGGACGGAGCCCCCCCTCATCCGCTGGACCCTGATCGGCCTCGCCATCGCCTTCATCGTCCTCGTCCTCATCTTCCCCCTCCTCACCATCTTCCACGAAGCCTTCTCGAAGGGCTGGGCCGGACTGAGGACCGCCTACTCCGACCCCGGCACCCTCGAATCGATCCACCTCACCCTCACCGTCGCCGCCATCGCCGTCCCCTTCAATGCCCTCTTCGGCCTCGCCGCCGCGTGGCTCATCACCCGGTTCGACTTCCGCGGGAAACGCTTCCTGGAGGTCCTCATCGACCTCCCCATCTGGATCTCTCCCGTCGTCGGCGGCCTCGTCTTCCTCCTCCTTTTTGGAAGACAAGGTCTCTTCGGCCCCTGGCTGATCGACCACGGCATCAAGATCGCCTTCGCCCTGCCCGGCCTCGTCCTCGGCACCGTCTTCGTCACCTTCCCCTACATCGCCCGGAACCTCATCCCCCTCATGGAAAGCCAGGGCCGGGGCGAGGAGGAGGCCGCGATCTCCCTCGGCGCCCGGGGCTGGCAAGTCTTCCTCCTCGTCACCCTGCCCCGCGTGAAGTGGGCCCTCCTCTACGGACTCGTCCTCTGCAACGCGCGGGCGATGGGAGAATTCGGCGCCGTCACCGTCCTCGCCGGGAACGTCCGCGGCCTCACCAGCACCATGCCCCTGCAGGTGGAAAACCTCTACAACGACTACCACCTCGCCGCCGCCTTCGCCCTCGCCTCCCTCCTCACCCTCCTGGGCATCGTCACCCTGATCCTGAAGACCTTCATCGAATGGCGGACCCGCCGCGACCTCGCCGCCGCCGTCGCGGAGGACGATTCCCTTTCCGAACCGACTCCCTGACCTTTCCCTCCCCCACCCCATGAGCATCCGCATCGCCGCCATCAACAAGTCCTTCGGGAAGTTCTCCGCCCTGCGCGACATCGACCTGGAGATCCGTCCGGGCGAGCTCCTCGCCCTGCTGGGGCCGAGCGGCTCCGGGAAGACCACCCTCCTGCGGATCATCGCCGGCCTCGAATCGCCCGACGACGGCCCCGCCCGGATCGAGTTCGACGGCATCGACGTCACCACGCAGAGCGCCTACGAGCGGAAGGCCGGCTTCGTCTTCCAGCACTACGCCCTCTTCCAGCACATGAACGTCTTCGAGAACATCGCCTTCGGCCTCCGCGTCCGCCCGAAGAAGGTCCGCCCCCCGGAAGAGGCCATCGCGAAGCGCGTCCACGAGCTCCTGGAGCTGATCCGCCTCGTCCCCTTCGCGAAGCGCTTCCCCTCGCAGCTCTCCGGCGGGCAGCGGCAGCGCGTCGCCCTGGCCCGCGCCCTGGCCATCGCCCCGCAGATCCTCCTCCTCGACGAGCCCTTCGGCGCCCTCGACGCCCGCGTCCGGCTGGAGCTGTGCCAATGGCTCCGCGCCTTCCACGACGAGACGAAGATCACCAGCCTCTTCGTCACCCACGACCAGGAGGAGGCCTTCCGCCTGGCCGACCGCGTCGTCATCTTCGGCGAGGGCCGCATCCGCCAGATCGGCACCCCGGAACACGTCCGCACCGCCCCCGCCGACGACTTCGTCCGCAACTTCCTCGGCTTCGGCGAAGACATGCACCCGGGCGCGATTGTGTAAGGGCACCTTGCACAAAAAAACCGCGTCCCCTTCACAGGGGACGCGGTTTTTGCTTTCAGTCGCTAAGACTTACTCGATCGGCGGCAGCTCCTGGGCGACCGGGGCGACCGTCTCGGGACGGCGCTCGGACTTGGCGCCGCTCACGATGAGCTGGCGGCCCATGAAATCGGAGCGGTGAAGGGCGACGACAGCCTTCTTCGCCACTTCCAGATCAGCCATCTCGATGAAGCCGAAACCCTTCGAGCGGTTCGAGCGGCGGTCCATGACCAACTCGACATTGCGGACGCTGCCAATCTTCGAGAAGAGGTCGAAGAGGTCGCTCTCCGCCGTCTCGTAGGCCAGGTTGCCGATGTAGAGGCGCGGGATCGTCACGGCGTCCGGGTTGGCCTCTTCCAACTCGGTCTTCTGCGGCTCACGGGGTTCACGCGGCTCGCGGGCTTCCCGGGGTTCACGCACCTCGCGGGGCTCGCGCGGTTCCCGGCTCTGACGGGGCGCCCGCTCGGAGCGCTCGCCGCCGCGGGATTCGCGGCGCTGCTGCTCTTCGGCGCGGCGCAGCGTGGGATGCTCGGAACGGGGCCCGCGGGGCGCCTCTTCCTTCTCGGCCTTCTTCTTGCCGATGCCGAAGAAGCCCAGGACCTTGGCCCACAGGCCGGCCGGCTTCTTGCCGTAGCCGCCTTCGCGGCGGCCGCCCTCGGAACGGGGCGCGCCCTTGTCGAAACCGCGGTTGCTGTTGCTGCTGCTGCCACTGCGACCGCCACGACGACGGCGGCGTCCGCCGGAACGGGGAGAATAATCGGAACTCATGATATGGTATCTTTCTAGTATTGGATGAAGGCTTTCTTTCAAAAGCCAGGCTTCACCCGGAGAGGGGGATGGGGCTGGGGACGAAGGAAGGGAAAAAGTCCCTCCCGCTTTCGCATTTTTCGCGCCCTGGATTGGACGCGATGACTCGTCTGTTTTAGCTGCCCTGTCTGGTTCCCTCCGGCTGAATCAGGTAGCGCCCGTAGAGATAGCCTCCCGCAGCGCCTCCAGCCAGTGGTCCGAGCCAATAGACGAGGTGTTCGACAATCGCCGCCCCGGACCGCAAAGACCCCGACGCGATGGCCGGACCGAAAGCACGCGCGGGATTCAAGGCGCCGCCCGTAAGGGGGCCGATCGCCAGGATGCCGAGCGTCACGGTCAGGCCGATCGCCAAGCCACCCAGACGGGGGGCGCGGGAATCGACGGCGGTACCGAAGACGACGAAAACCAAGAAAAACGTCGTAAGAGCTTCCAGGAAAAATCCCTGGAACCACGTGACCTGAAGCGCGGGGGTGCCCTTCAAGACCGCAACGTCGCCAAAGAGATATTTGGCGGCGAATCCGGCCAGGACGGCTCCCGTGAGCTGGGCAATCCAGTATCGGAGCGCTTCGGGGCCGCGGATTTTGCCCGCTAGCCAGACGCCCAAGGTGATCGCTGGATTCAGTTGCCCGCCTGAGATGGCTGCTGTCGCGGAGCTGAACACGGCGATCGTCAGCCCGAATGCGAGAGCGACCATCAGCAGGTCGCCTCCAAACGGCTGATTCGAGATCGCCCCGATGCCCACGAATGTCAGGGCAAAGGTGCCAACCGCTTCAGCGAGATAAGCCTTCATCAAGTTTAGGAACCTTAAGTTTTAGGGAAGTCCCCCAGGCATGGCAATGCCCATTTTCGCGCTTTAAAAGAGAGGGGCCGGAAGGGGTCCGACCAGGAAAACCGCGAAGACTTCAGGAAGAGATCCGCACCGGCGTCGCGCCGGGGACTTCCATCGTGAAGCGGGGGATGCGGATGAGGAAGGCCTCGCCCCGTTCGCCGGAGGCGAGGTAGGCCCCTTCGGCGTTGCTGCTCGCGGAGACGAGGTGATAGCTGCTGTAATGGAAGCTCTCCCCCGGCGCAAGGCGCGGGAATTCCCCGGCGACGCCGTCGCCCTCGTGGATCGAGACTTCTCCGCCGTTGTCGCGGACGACCCATTTGCGGCCCTTCAGCGTCACTATTTCTTCCGATTCGTTGTGGATCGTAATATAGTAGATGAACGCGTACGGCCGCTCCGGCGTACCGTCGAAGACGGCGCTGAGTTCCAGGCGGTCGAGGACGACGCGGACCTCGGGGAGTTCTCGAATGGCAACCGGCACGGCGCAGTTTAAAACGGGACTCTCAAAAAAGGCAAAACAAACGATGTCCGCATCAGCGCAAATTCAGGCAACACGAACTCCCTCGCGCGACCGACCCTCCCCTCCGGCGCCAGTCGCCCTCACCATCGCCGGATCGGACAACAGTGGCGGCGCGGGACTCCAGGCCGACCTCAAGACGTTCCACGCCTTCGGCGTCTACGGCGCGACGGCGGTGACGTGCGTCGTTGCGGAACATCCGGGCCGCGTCTCGCGGATCGACCCGCTGCCGCCGGAATCGGTCGCGGAGCAGATCGCGCTGACTGCGGAGGCCTTCCCCGTCGCGGCGGTGAAGACGGGGATGCTCTATTCGGCGGAGATCATCGAGGCGGTGGCGGCAACTCTCGCCGCGCGACTGCCCGGCGTCCCTCTCGTCATCGATCCCGTGATGGTCTCCAGCAGCGGGACCGTCCTCCTGCGCCCGGAGGCGATCGAGGCACTGAAACGCCTCCTCCTCCCCCGCGCCGCCTTGGTGACGCCGAATCGGGACGAGGCCGAACTCCTCCTCGGCAGCCCGATCCGCGACTCCGCCTCCCTCCGC
>CAISZB010000208.1 GCA_903889845.1 uncultured Verrucomicrobium sp.
AGCAGTCGGGCCTCTTCCTCGGTGAGGAAGGGATCGTAGGCGACGACGCGGAGGTGGAAGGGGCGGAGGAGGGTGAGGAGGTGGCGGGCGATCGAGCCGAGGGAGACGAGGCCGACGACGCTCCCATACAGGCCGGGGGGGAGGTGCCGGACCGCCGCGCGGGCGGCATGCATGGCGGCGGCGTTGCGCCATGTCGACTTGAGGGCGAGGACGATCTGGCCGAGGGCGAATTCCGCGACGGTGACGGCGAGGGCGAGGTTCGTCGTGCTGAGGACGATGCCGCGCCGCCACAGCGCGTCGGTCACGAAGTAGCGGACGCTCCCCGCGGCGTAGAAGATCGCCTTGAGGTTCGGGGCGGCGTCGAGGAAGGACTCGTCGCAGACGGCCATGCCCCAGCCGGAGAAAAGGTACTCCGCCCGGGCGAGGTCCTCGGGTTTTCCAAGGATCGATTCCCGGGTGTGGAAGGGAAGGGGAGACTGGACGAGGGAGGCGAGTCGGGCCCGCTCGGCGTGGCCGTAGACGTTCTCCCAGCTTTTCTGGTCGAGGAGGACGAGGGCTGAGGGTTTCATAGGTGTAGGGGTGGAGGGAGAGCCGGGTCTGGAGGCAGGTCGCGGACCGACTGGCGTTCGACCAGCGTGCCGTTGACGAGCTGAATGCCCGGCTCGTGGTGCTGGCCCGGTTTCTCGATCCTGTCGATCAGGGCCAGGGTGGCGGCTCGCGCTGCGGTGGTGAAGGGGATGGCGTAGCTGGTGAGGGGAGGCGACATGAGGTCGCAGAGGGGTTCCGAGTTGTCGAAGCCGACGACGCTGATGTCTTCGGGGACGCGGAGGCCGCGTCGGGCCAGGGCGGCGTAGAGGCCCTTCGCGATCCAGTCGTTCGCGGTGACGATGGCGGTGGGCCGCTCCGAGGGGGGGCAGGAGAGCAGCGCGTCGAGTTCCTTCTCGACGTCGGGCGGGGTCGTCTCCGGGGAGTTCTTGACGACGGGTCGCCCGCCGATGAGAGCGCGGCCGGGGTCGAAGGCGTCCTGGATTATCATGAATTCCTCATACCCCTGGAAGCGGGCGATGAACATCGGGTGAAGGGCGTCGGTGGAGAAGAAGGCGATCTGGCGATGCCCTTTCTTCCACAGGTATTCCGTGACGATTAAGCCGGCCCCGCGGTTGTCCGCGGCGACCTTCGCGACGCCGCTGGTGGGGTCGGTGAAGCTGAGGCCGACGACAGGGAAATCGGGCGGCAGGCTCCGGAGGACGTCGGGGTACTTCCGGGTCGCCTTTACCAGGAGGCCGTCGACTTTCCGTTCCCGCAGGCAGCGGGGCAGGGTCAGAGGGTCGAGGAGGATTTCGCTCAAGGCGTGGTAGCCCCGCGCCAGGCAGGCTTCCTCGATGCCCTGGGCATAGGCGGCGATCAGCGGGTGGTTCGCCCAGCCCGGCCCCATCTCGGTGTAGAGGACGCCGATGTTCCCGGTCCGGATCAGGGAGCCGGACCGGCGGCGGACGAGGGGGCCCGTGCCGTGGCCCTTCCGGTAGCCGAGGGCGGCGATGGCACTCTGGACCTTCTCCAGGTTTTCCGGGGTGATGTTCGTGTAGCCGTTGATGACGCGGCTGACGGTTCCGACGGAGACTCCGGCGGTGCGGGCGACATCGGAAATGGTTGCGGCGTAAGGCATAAGAAAGTTCAATGAAACGAATTGAAACTAGGAGGCGTGGGTCTTCATGTCAATGAACTCGGGATCAATTGGTCGCCGGTTCGAGTTGTTCGTCGATGATCTTCCCCGTGTAGCGGTCGATGGCGACGGAGAGCCAGTAGCGCTTTTCCCCCTCGACGAGAAAGTTGTCCTGGGAGGTTGCTGTCTTCGGGTAGTGGCCGGTCTGGGCGACGACGTCGATGAGGAGGTTCCAGGTCCGCGTCTGGGTCGTGTCGGCAAAGGCGCGGACGACCGATTCCCGGTACGATTTGATCGGGTTCAATGTCGTCGAGTAGGCGCCGTTCAGCGCGGTGGACGACATGAAGGAGCCGGCGGGGTTCGCCGTGAGGTTCGGGCTCTGGACGAGTTGGGGGAGGTTGAGCGGCAGATTTGACGTTGGAGCGCCGGAGGCGAAGGCGTAGCCAGCGTAGGCGGTGGCGATGTCCTTCGCGTAGGTGTTCGCCCCAGAAGCGAGGAGCGGGAGGGTTCCGTCGGAGGCCTGGCCCGCGCCGTTGAGGAGGGACTGGAGGACGAGGGGCTGGTTCGTGTTGAGGTTGACGCGGCCCGCCACTACCGGGGGCTCGTCGGAAAGGGAGAAGAGGTCGAGGAGGGCGCCGTCGCCGCTCGTCGCGTCGAAGAAGTTGAGGGTCTTCCACGGGCTGTCCCTGAAGACGTAGCCGAGTTCGCCGACGGAGAGCAAGGGGCGCTGAAGAATGGTCGGTCGGGCGGGGTGGGCGGTGTTGGAGACGTTTTGGAAGAGGTTGGCTGGTCCCGCGATCGAGCTGGCGGAGGGGGAGCCGAGGTAACCGTCGGATGGGCGAACGACGGTGTCGTTGTCGGCGACGTTGGCGACGGTGTAGGCATTGGACCACCCTATCTTGGCCCCCTGCGCCCAGAGGCCCGTGTAGAGGCCGCGATAGGTGCCGGAATTGGGGAGCGTCCCGCTGCCGAAGGGCATGGTGTATAAGGCGCCGTACCAATTGAGGCTTAGGGGTGTCGTTGATGGAATCGGGGCGGTGATGAAGCCCTGCCAGCTTGGGCCGCGTGGAATTCCAAGGCGGGTAGTGCGCGGATCGATTTTGGGCATATAGCCCCAACTGGGGGTGGTGTTGAGGGCCGTTTGGGTGACCAGGGGAAGAGGAGGGTCGAATTCGATGTAGGCGGTCGAGGCATTGGGGTTGCCGGAACTGACGTAGCCGAGGCCCGAATTGCCAGTCGAGAGGAAGGCCTCGTTCCCGCATAGGGTGTCGTAGGTCCGCCACTGGTGAGTTGGGCTCAGGTATTGGAGTTCGACCATCAGGTCGCTGGTGAGAATGGCACGGAGGACACCCTGCCCTTGGGCAGTGGAGTTATCGTAGGTATCAGCAGCGGTGAAGGAGCTGTAGTTGTAGAGGACGAAGCCGTGCGCCGGCTCCGTCACCCAGGGGAGGAGTGTGGAGAAGCTCGTGGCACTGGTTGCGGTCGTTACCGGGGAGACGGCACTGCGGAAGTTTGTCGCGTTGATTGTCGAGTTCGTGGGCAGGGCGAGGGTGATCGGCGTTGTGGTCGAAGCGAAGGACGTCGCCGGGGGGATTCTGAAGAGGGGGGAGCCGAAGTTCTGGCCTGAAAGGAAGATTTTGCTGAATTTGCCTCCCGTGATGGCGATCCGGATTGAGGTTGGGCCTACAGTGACACCGGAAGGAGCGTGGGGATTAAAAAGTTCCGGCACCAGTGCCAGGGCGAGGTGCGAGGTGGTATAGACGGTGCCTACCTGGCTACTGATGACGAAGGTCGCGGTCAGTACGTTGCTGAGGTAGGGGAG
>CAISZB010000209.1 GCA_903889845.1 uncultured Verrucomicrobium sp.
ACGGGCTCCTCCTCCCGGCATCGGACCGGAAGAGCAGGGCTACATCCTTGACTCCAATACCTGCTTCCCCTCCAATGTCCCCAACGGGGTGTCACACTATTGGACCGCCACGTGTCTCAGTTTTGGACCGCCCTACGCACCCAAGCTCGAACGAGGCTCGGACAAAGCCCGCATGGAAGCTCGAATGCGTTCGAGCTTCATTCGAGGTAAGGATAGAGGGTAGTCACCACCTCAAGCTCCTGCCACCGCCATCCCGCTGCCGCGAGGCGGGATAGTCAGGCGACAGGAAGATGGAGCCAGCGGCTTTTCAGGAGCGTCCGAAGGCCGGGCTCTTGCGTCTGATCGATCCGGGCGGCCATCTGGACGGGATCGAGCCTCTTTTGACTGGCAAGGGTGGCGACGAATCGGAGGTCTTCCTCGCTGCCCCCGACAAGCTTTGCATACGCCAGATCGTAAAGGTCGGTGCCCGCATGTTCCTTGAGCTTGGAGGCTAAGAGGGAGGCCTGGCCGACCTCGTAATCGTCTCGCCAAGCCGTGAATTGGGCTGCGATTTCCTGGAACGTTGGCGGATCGGCAAGGAGAGTGTTGTAACCTCGGTCGTTGGCACCGGGTTGACAACGGCAGAGGTGGGTCAGCCCCCGGTCGAATTGGCCGGAAGCTCCGGCCCTCTCGAAGGCGGCACGGTAGTCGTCCAGAGTGAAGCCGTGGGACTTGATAAGGAGATAGAGGTCCAGCCAGTCCCGCGACTGGTTCCGTTCGGAGGAGGCGAGCGCCTTGGTGTTGAAGCACTCCCGGAGGGTCGCCAGCCGAGGCCCAGTGACATGCGGCGTTGCCGGATCGAAAAGCCGACGGGTGGGAGGGTCGGGAGCAAAGAGGGTGAGGAGCACAGCCCCATCGACGACGAAGTCCTGCTGGTAATCGTGCAGGGAACCCCCTCCTTGCAAGAACTCGTCGTACGCGGCCGGGTTATCCCGACGCGTGTAGGAGAAGCCATGTCGGCTCATTTCCCCGAGGAGGGCTTGGATGCTTTCCCGGGGCAACCGATCCCCCGGCCAAGCAAAGTCCAAGTCTTCGCTCAGGCGGTGATGGATCCGAAGGCTGAGAGCCGAGCCGCCGATCAGGACGAAACCGGTCAGGGTCGACTGATCCTTGAGGAATCCCCAAAGGCGCTCAGTTGCCGGTGAGAGCAAGGGCCCATCCTTTTTCCAGATTCCGCAGGATCCGCTCGACGAAAGGGGTCGCCCGCCGAACTTCCTGATCGGGAGTTTGGAGAAGGGCCGCCCACTCCTCCCGCAGCCGGGCTAGGCCAAAGACGGAGGCGATGTCCAGAATCAACGGGAAACGGGATTCCAACAGCCCGGCACGGATCCGCACTGTGTCGTCCGCCTGGGCATTCGACCAGACGAGGACCGGATGCTTTTTCCACAGGTCGGAGGCCGTCATGCCGACAGGATACCCTATCCTCCGGACGAAGGCAACGCTGAGAGGAACCGAGGATAATAGCCCACTGATCTGCATCCGGCCCGGACTCATAGCCCAGCGGGCGTTAACGCCTCCTCCCCGATTCATGGCAAAATAGTCACTATGAACTTTCCCTCAGCGGCAGCATCTTCCTTCGGCACGAGGAAAGCATCCCAGGAGCCATGCCACCGGCGTCCGGCCAATCGAGAGCCCTCGAGGGTTATGCCGTCAAAACATGTCGTAAACCTTCCGTTAGCCCTTCGCTATGAGGTAACGCGGTGAGCGGGATTCATGCTTTCATTGGTTATGAAGCCGAGGAGAACCCGCACGGATGCCAACATCACGATTAATCTATCTCCACGTTCAGGAACTCTTTAGCACTCCCCCTCGAGCGCGTGGTTAAATCTTCATCATGAAATCTGCACGGCTTCTTCATCCGACCGTTAAAAACCCGATAGGGTTCTCGGGCTATCCGGTAACGGGACTTCACGGATTCATGGTGAAATAGACCTGCACATGTGACTTCAAACCTATGAGCGATCTTCCACACCCCAAGAAACGCCACCGGATCAACCTCGACGTTGCGCCCGGCTTTGAAATGAAGGTGCGCCTTCTGGCCGCAAAGTGGGGCGTCAAGACGAACGTGTCCGTCCAGCGGGCGGTCGAGTTGGCAGGCTCCCGCAATTGGCCTCCCGAGGAAAAGGAGATGCTCCAAACGATTGGTGCCCGCGTCGAGGAGATCGCGCGATACATCGTCCCGCCATGAAAGCCGTCGCCATTCAAAAAGCAGTCAACGTCATCAAAATGGCCTCTTGGACCAGTCCTCTCGACTTTCGTTATCAGGACGAAACATCGCAGTTCAAAATGGAGTGCGATCAGGTCGCCGCCCAAAGCCGATCAACCATGGAACCGGGAGCGAAAATGAAGCATCCCCTTGTAGCATCGAACAAGGAGTCGGAGCGGCTTCTCGATCTGAAGGAAGTCGCCAAGCTGCTGGGAGGCGTTTCGACCCGTTCGGTTCGCCGTCTGATTGCCCGCGGGGATCTTCCCCGCCCTGTGAAGGTGCTCAGTTCACCCCGACTGTACTTTTCCGATGTGTTGGACTATTTTGAACGACTAAAGGCAAGGCGCGATGACGCCCAGAAAAGGAGACTCCATGATCTGCACCGTATTCCGGCCCAAGCGCATCAAAGACGGCAAAATCCAGGTGGCCCGCATGTATCGAGGGCGCTATCGCCTCGGAGACGATCCGCGGGTGACCGACATCCCGCTCCACACGAACGATAAGCGGGTGGCGCAGCAGCGGTTGGAGGAGATCGTCAAGGAGCGGCAGCTTGAATCGGTCGGGCTGTTGCCACCACAGGCCAGCCGAGAGGCAGGACAGACGCCTCTCTCCTCTCACCTGAAGGATTATGTGGCCGATCTCCGCGCCCTGGGCCGAAACCACGAATACGTCTACATCGTCGAAAGGACGGTGACAAAGCTGATGGAGGAATGCCGCTGGAAGTTCCTCTGCGACGTGACTTCCGATTCCTTCGTCACTTGGCGGGCGAAGCAAGCCAAGGCAGCGAAGACGCTCAACGAATATCTCGCCTCCATGTCTGCCTTCTTGACGTGGATGGGCAAGCACAGCCGCCTCGACCATCACCCCCTCAAGCACGTCGGCAAGGTACAGACGAACGGACGCCAAGTCCGCAAGCGCCGCGCCTTCACCGACGAGGAAATGCGACGACTCCTCGCCGTTTCGGGCCCGCGTAAGGTCGTCTACCTGACGGCGGTCTACACCGGCCTTCGGCGCGGAGAACTCGCCAAGCTGGAGCGCGATGCCTTCCTGCTCGACGGACCCAAGCCGATCGTCAATGTTCCCGCCTCAATCACCAAGAACCGGCAACAGGCCGTCCTGATGCTCCACCCCGATCTGGTCGCCCCCCTGCGAGAGCTCCTTGCCGCACTGGCGAGTTCGTCGTGGAGGAAGTCCGCTAAATCAGGTTGATTTGACGCATCCCAAATAACCTGAGCTTCATCTAAATACTTCTCCTTTACGAGCAATTCCGAGGCGACGCATTTTTCACCAACCGCGATGCGATTCGCAGCTTCGGTGAGGAGTGAAAACCATGAGCGCGGCCGCGCTCCTCCGGCACCCAAGCAAGACGCTGATGCTCCCGCTCCCATGAATACGATACATCGACGGGCCGCAACCTCGCCAATCAGAGTCCTCGGCCACGTGATCATTCCAGCACTCCGTCATGAATGTTGATGGCCAATCTCGCTGCGACGTTTCCGAAAAAGTCAGCGTAATTCCTGGCTTGGACAAACTGATTCCCAACTAGCCCGTCCTCAGCCCCCAAATCTTGAATAGGAGCACGTGACGTCTGTGCCAAGGGGATCAAGCTGAACATCGCAGGCGCATCGCCAAGTTTAATCTGCTGCTCGGTAAGGCCAGGGATCGAAAAGCGCAGAAGCGTAAGAGAGAGGAACGATCGATAGGGGCCGTCCCATAGCGTCCGTCCATCGAAGGTGTACTGCTTTGCTCCGCCGACGTGAAATGTGGAGTAGGTGTCTTCGATGTCGACGGCGCAGATCTCCATGCCTTCTCCTAAATAGGCGTCTTGGCCTTGCGTTCGTTTTCACGGCGCCGCTTCTGCCCCGCGGCGATCCGAGCTCGGGCCTCCGTAGAGAGCTTCTTCCGCGGCTTCTTCCCTTCCCGAGTCCGCTTCCCCAGCCCGAGATTTTCAAGCCGTGCGTTAATCGCCGCGATTTTGGATTGAAGACGCTCCTTCTCGGCAACCAGTTTGGAAAGGGCTTTTAAATCCCCATACGTGAGGTTATGTAAACTCATTCCCCACCGCTATCCCATTTTCCTCCACACCTGGCAAGCCCACCGCAGTTACATCCTATAGATGCTCTGCTACTAGAAATAGCCTTCCTTACTATGAAGGGACTACTTGCCCTTGTCCTTCTTGTCTTTCTTCGGCGGACGAGAAGAGCGGGCTGTCCTCCCTGCGCGGCGGCGGCGATTGATCAGCCCCCGTTTTGGTCCAAAACGAAGGTCTCGATCACAGGACGAGATCGACTTTGAGAGACTGATGGGCGTAGCGCAACCGGCCCGCTCCAGAGATTCGAGATAACGGTGGCCTCTATCGAGATGGCTCATTTCTTCTTCCCTTTCGATTTGAGCGGTCGGAATACCTCGCGGTGAAGCTGAGGAAGCGTGGCTAGGAGAAGATCGGGATCAATGCCATGAAGATAGACGTTCTTCTCGATCTGCGCCCATTTTTCCAACCAAGATATCTTCTCTTTCTTCATCTCCTCAATCTCGGCCCGGAGGTGCGTAGGGCGGTCCAAAACTGAGACACGTGGCGGTCCAATAGTGTGACACCCCGTTGGGGACATTGGAGGGGAAGCAGGTATTGGAGTCAAGGATGTAGCCCTGCTCTTCCGGTCCGATGCCGGGAGGAGGAGCCCGT
>CAISZB010000210.1 GCA_903889845.1 uncultured Verrucomicrobium sp.
GCCCTCGGCGCGAAGTTCACGGGGTACGTCGCCCCCTACGTCTTCGACAAGCCGCCCCGGCTGAAGGTCTCCGGCACCGTCGATCTCAACGAGTGGAAGCCGAAGCTCGACACCGACCTGACGATCACCGTCGATTCCGACGCGACGCTGAGCTACAAGATCTACACCATCCCGTTCCCGGTCGAGAAGACGAAGGCGACCCTGCGGATCGTCGATCGCACCCTCGACCTGAAGCTCGACTCGGCCCGGATCTTCGATGGAGCGTTGACGGGGGCGATTCGCGTCCTCCTCAACGAGAAGCAGCAGGGCCTCTCGACCAACCTCCACATCGCCGACGGCGATTTCCACAAGGCGATGTACACGCTCTACAAGAGCGACAAGGAGACGGGCCGCCTCAACCTCCAGCTGAACCTCGACGGCCTGCTAGGGAAGATCGATTCCTTCAAGGGGAGCGGTGCCGTCACCGTCGACGATGGCTACATCATGTCGATCCCCTTCCTGGGCGGCCTCTCGAACCTCGTCGGGGCGATCATCCCCGGCTTCGGCGCGAGCAAGGCCGATCAGGGCAAGTGCAGCTTCACGATTACCAACGGCGTCCTCCACACCGAGGACCTTTCCATCGCCAGTGCCTTCTTCAACATCCTCGGCTCGGGTGACATCGACTTCGCGAAGAACAACGTTGCCATGGACATGCGCGTCAACCTGCGCGGTATCATGAGCTTCCTGGGCTATCCCTTGAGCAAGCTCTTCGAGTATCACGGCACCGGCACCCTCGAATCGCTCGACTGGAAGGCGAAAAATTTATGACAGATACCCTTTAAGAGATGAGCTTGAACCCCCATCCGACACTGCTAGCGTACCATTCGATCGGCCTGCTGCTCGATTGGGGGCCAATCAGCGAGCAATCCAGGCAAACAAAAGAAGGGGATGATATGAAGGGATTAAAAAAGAAATTGTGGATGAAGCTGCCTCGTCCGGCCAAAAATGTGCTCAAGACAGCGAGGGCCGTGGTGAAGGATATCAATTCGAGAAAGCTCCGGGCTGAGTTGTTCGGGGGGGATGAGTGCTTTGTTCCCAAGCTCGTCCAGATGAGGGACGGCCCGCAAGATTACCATGTCTTCAAGGCCAGTGGCTTGAGCCACTTCGAGACGCTTAAGAAAAGCGGCCTGAGTCCTGATTCCACAGTGCTCGACGTCGGGTGCGGGATCGGGCGCAAGACTTTGCCGTTGCTTCATTATCTTTCCCAGGAGGCCCGCTACGACGGCATCGACACTGATGCGGAGAGCGTTCTTTGGCTGAAGCGGCGGATAGAACCCCGCTTTCCGAACTTCCATTTTTCCGATGTCTCCGTCCACAACGGCAAGTACAACGCGGGGGCGACGGTTTCGGCGGCCAATTACCGTTTTCCCTTCGATGACGGGATCTACGATTTCGTGATCGCCGACGCGATTTTCACAAATATGCTGGGCGATGAGACGCGCAATTATATCCATGAGATGGCCCGGGTCCTGAAGCCGGGTGGAAGGCTTCTTTCGTCCTATTTCCTGACCGATTCTCAGACGAGCACTTTGATCCGGGAAGGGAGGAGTGCCGTCCCATTGCTCCATCCTCTCGGGGTGTGCCTGGTGGCGGAGAAAGATCATCCGAACGAGGCCGTCGGTATCGATGCCGATTTTGTATTCCGATGCCATTCCGAAGTCGGTCTGAATATTGTTGAGCGGGGATTCGGGACATGGAGCGGGCGGGCGGATCAAGGTAACTATCTTGATGTGATCGTGGCGTCCAAGCCGATGGGCGTGAAAGAGGGAAATCTCGAATAGTGATGATTGCTCTCAAATCCACAAAGGAACACCGTCTTCATCGTCTTTACGGCGCCCACACCTCGATCGCGGGCGGCTTCGTCCGCGCGGTCGAGCGGGCTGTCGCCTGCCGCTTCACGGCGGCGCAGATTTTTGTCAAAAACAACAAGCAATGGATGGCTCCGGCCCCCGTCGCCGTCGAGGAGGCAAAGGCATTCCGCGATGCGCAGGCGAAGGAGGATCTTTTTGTCTGCGGCCACAGCGGCTACCTCATCAACCTCGGCTCCGGCGATCCGGAGATGATCGCGAAGTCGATCGCCTCCCTGACGGCGGAACTGGAGCGGGCGGAGCTCCTGGGCCTCCCCTTCGTTGTTCACCACCCGGGCAGCCCCGGCAAGGACGGGGAGGAGGTGGGCCTGGAACGGATCACTGCCCGGATGAAGGAAATCCTCAAGGCGACCAAGAAGGCGAAGGTCCGCGTCGCCCTCGAATGCACCGCGGGGCAGGGCGGCCAGCTGGGCTGGCGGCTGGAGCACCTGCGGGAGCTGATGTCCCGGATCGCCGTTCCGGAGCGGCTCGGTGTCTGCCTCGACACGGCCCACCTCTTTGCCGCCGGATACGATCTGCGGACGCGCGCCGACTACGACAAGACGATGAAGGAGATCGAGTCGGTGATCGGCGCGGAGCGGGTCCTCTGTTTCCACCTGAACGACTCGAAGGTCCCCTTCGCCTCCCGCAAGGATCGCCACGAAAACCTCGGTGAGGGCGAGATCGGCCTCGACGCCTTCAAGTGGCTCGTCACCGACCCCCGCTGGAAGAAGGTCCCGATGATCCTGGAGACCCCGAAGGGGGAGGAGATGGCGGAGGACGTGGAGAACTGGGCGAAGCTGCTGCCGTTTATGAAGTAAGGAGTTGTGCCACTCAGGCATGCGGCGCGGCTTTTGAATGGAGGGCGTGCCGCCCTCCAAGGTTGGCTCCCGCCCCTGCCAGTTTGTTTTCCCTTCGAGTGCTTTGCTCTATCGCGCAGGCAGTCCCGGTCTGGATGGAATAGAACTGGCCTACGGGCGAGATCGAATGGATGTCGTCTGCTTCGGTTAGAGGGTGTCCGTTGCTTCTAACCCGCTTGGGAGGATTAACGGCTTCTCTTGGAGAGGCGTGAGAGAAGTTTTTCCCCGCCGATGCGGAGGGTTTCTTCCTGTTTCGCGAAGTGGAAGCGGACGTAGCGGTCGACTTTTTCCCGGAAGAAACTTGATCCCGGCACGCCCGCCACGCCGCCGTCTTCGGCCAGCCAGAGGGCGGCGGCGGTGTCGTCGGGGAAGCCGAGGGAGTCGATGTCGAGGAGGACGTAGTAGGCCCCCTCGGGCTCGGTGAAGGGGAGGCCTGTCTGCCGGAGGTAGCCGAGGAAGAGATCTCGCTTGGCCGTGTAGGCGGCCTGGAGGTCGGCGTAGTAGGCGTCGCCGAAGTGCAGTGCGGTCACGGCGGCCTCCTGAAGGGGGGCGGCGGCGCCAACGGTGAGGAAGTCGTGGCCTTTCTTGGCTGAGTCGATGACGGTTTTGTGGGCCTGGACGTAGCCGAGGCGCCAGCCGGTGATGGCGTAGGTCTTCGAGAGGGAGCCGCAGGTCAGCGTCCGCTCGAACATGCCGGGGAGGGTGGCGAAGGGGATGTGGATGTGCGGGGCGTAGACGATGTGCTCGTAGACCTCGTCCGCGAGGACGAAGACGTCGTGTTTCTCCGCGAGGGCGGCGATCTGGAGGAGTTCCTCCCGCGTGAAGACTTTCCCGGAAGGGTTCGAGGGGTTGCAGAGGACGAGGGCCTTCGGCTTTTGCTCGAAGGCCCGTGCGAGTTCGGCGGGGTCGAAGGCGAAGCCGGGGGGATGGAGGGGGACGTAGATCGGCTCCGCCCCGGAGAGGATCGCGTCGGCGGCGTAGTTCTCGTAGAAGGGGGAGAAGACGATGACTTTGTCGCCCGGATTGCAGGCCGTCATCATGGCGACCATCATGGCCTCGGTGCTGCCGCAGGTGGCCACCAAATGATGCTCCGGGTCGATGGGAAGCCGGGTGAAACGGGTGATTTTTCGAGCCAGGGCTTCGCGGAAGTTCTTCGCCCCCCAGGTGATCGAGTATTGATGGTGCGGCCCGCGGATGGCGCGGGCGAGGGCCTCGACGAGTTCGGCGGGCGGATCGAAGTCGGGAAAGCCCTGGGCGAGGTTCGTCGCGCCGTGATGCTGGGCGACGCGGGTCATTTTCCGAATCACCGATTCGGTGAAGCCTTCGAGACGGCGGGCGGGAAGGGGCATGGGGAAGGCGACTGTACCGGGGCGATCCCGCAAATTAAAGCAGGGACTCGAAGGGGAGGGTGGGATCGAGGTCGTGGGCGGTGAGCCATTCCGGGTTGAAGAGCTTCGACTGGTATTTGTGGCCGGAGTCGCAGAGGACGGTGACGAGGGTGTGGCCGGGGCCGAGCTTCTGCGCGTGGCGCAGGGCTCCGGCGAGGTTGATCCCGGAGGAGAGGCCGACGAAGAGGCCTTCTTCCCGCAGGAGCTGGTTCACGATGGTGAGGGCGTCCTGGTCGGGAATGCGGTAGGCGGTATCGACGACGATGCCTTCGAGGTTCTTGGTGACGCGGCCCTGGCCGATTCCCTCGGCGACGGAGTCCCCGTCGTTCGTCTCCGTGTTCCCTTGGGTGAACCACGACCACATGGCCGCGCCGTAGGGATCGGCGCAGACGATGTCGATCCGGGGGTTCCGTTCCTTGAGGGCGAGGGCGATGCCTCCCAGGGTGCCGCCGCTGCCGACGGAGGCGACGAAGGCGTCGATTGCGCCCCCGGTCTGGCACCAGACTTCGGGGCCGGTGCTCCGGTAGTGGGCGAGGCGGTTGGCGGTGTTGTCGAACTGGTTCGCCCAGAACCAGCCTTTCTCCGCGTTTTCCTCGGCCAGGCGGCGGGCGATGTGGTTGTAGTTGTCCGGGTCGCGGTAGGGTTTTTCCGGCACGGCGCGGACCTCGGCGCCGAGGGTGCGCAGGAGGGTGATTTTTTCCGGGGCCTGGGTCTCCGGGATGACGATGACGCTGCGGTAGCCCTTGGCGTGGCCCAGGAGGGTGAAGCCGATGCCGGTGTTCCCTGCCGTCCCTTCGACGATCGTGCCGCCCGGCTTGAGCAGGCCTTCCCGTTCGGCCTCCTCGATGATGCCGAGGGCGGCGCGGTCCTTCACGGAGCCGCCGGGGTTCATGAATTCGGCCTTGCCCAGGATCTCGCAGCCCGTCGCCTCGGAAAGGCGGCGGAGGCGGAGGAGGGGGGTGTTGCCAACGTGCCGTTCGATACCGGAATAGAGCGACGGGGAGGGCATTTGGAAGGCTCTAGGCGGCGCATTCCCCCCGCTTCGCTGTGACCTTGAAGGCGTCGTCGGCGGAGAGGTCGCGGTAGAAGTCGGGGGCCTCCTCCGGCGGAGGGACGGCGGCGAGGGGGGCGAGGCGTTGGACGAAGGATGCCGGGGTGACGCGCCGGACGAAGTCGGCGAAGGGCTCCTCTTCCTGCCGCTCCGCTCGGTAGAAGAGGAGGGCTTCCCGCACCGCCGCGCCGACGTTCCGGGCGGGGACTTCCCCGGCGCGGAGTCCGGAGACGCCGCCCTGCGCCGCGCCGCCCAGGAGGAGGGCGTAGTGGGGGACGGGCCGCCCGTGGACGGTCTTCGAGAGGCCGAAGAGGCCGATGTCGGCGGCGTGGTGGTGGCTGCAGGCGTTCTGGCATCCGGAGACGCGGATGCGCAGGGGGCGAAGGACGGGATCGGCGATCAGGTCCTGGCCCAGGGTGCGGGTGATGTCCTGCGCCGCGCCTCGGGAATAGGTGATGGCGGAGAGGCAGCCGTCGGCACCGGAGCACCGGGTGACGTCGGCGAGGTGGTCGGCGCAGTTGGCGGCGAGGCCTGCCTCGACCAGGGCGGCGTAAAGGAGGGGGAGGGCGGTGCCGCGGACGTGGCGCAGGACGATGTCCTGCTCGATGGTGAGGCGGATGCCACCCGCGAAGCGACGGGCGATCGCCGCCACGGCGCGGAGCTCGGCGGGGCGGAGGTCGGCTTCGGGGACGCGGATCGTCACGGTGACGAGGCCCGATTTCTTATGGGGCCGGACGTTGGTTTCGTTCCAGAAGGCGTAGGCGGCGGGATCGGA
>CAISZB010000211.1 GCA_903889845.1 uncultured Verrucomicrobium sp.
ACGTGGCTGAGTATTCGCAATACATACTATTGCGATGCCTGCGGCAAGCGATCCCAGGCGCAGAACTGGGTTCATTCCGTCTATCACTGCCCTCACTGCGGGCAGAAGTTGCGGTAGTAGTCAAAGATCTCCTGGCGTCAGCCCCGTCTTCCGGGCGATGCGGGAGAGCATGTGGGGGCCAATCTCTTCGCCATCATGGAAGGCGAAGACGTAATCGGGATGACTGGAGCGGGAGAGTGTCCGATGGGAACCGGATTGGCGTTTGACCGTCCAGCCGATCTTGAGGAGGGCCTGGAGGACCAGCCGGGCCTTGCGCGAACCCCACGCACTCACGTTTGCCTTACGCGAGGGAAAAGGTTTCGTCGAGCGCGGGGATTTCTTCCCCGCTTTCCAGGCGGTCGGCCAGGATACGGAGGGCCAGGGCCTCGACCTTGCGGGCGGCCTGTTCCCGGGTTTCCCCGTAGGCCAAGGCACCGGGCAGGGCGTCGATCTCGGCGATCCAGCGTCCGTCCTGCTCCAGTTCCAGTTCGATCACCATGCGGGCCATGCCCTTGACGCTACACCGTTTTGGGATCGAGGCAAGGCTGCGGGTCTCTATTTATCCCGTTCCCACGCCTTAAGCCCCTCCGTCCTCGCCCACTTTGCGGCGAGGATCGAGGCGGGGATGTCGAGGGTGGCGAGGGGCATCGTGCTGGTGGGGGCGAAGCGGTCGCGGAGGGCGAGGTATTGGCCCCATTTTCCTTCGATCCACGCCTCGCGCAGGACGGTCCAGAGGGGGGCGAAGGTCGGGTCGGCGGGATCGACGGCGACGGGCGGGACGGGCTCCGCGGCGCCGCGATGGAGGACGAGGGCCTGGGTCTCCCGCAGGTGGGGCCAGGTGGCCCGGAGGAGGGCGGCGTAGACGATCAATTGGAAGTAGTCGGCACCGTGGGCGGCCTTGCCGGGGTCGAAGTCGGCGGCGCTGTTCCCGGTCTTGAAGTCGATGACGACGGCCCGCGCGGCTTCCTCCGGCGTCGGGGCGTCGAGGGCGACGAGGTCGGCCTTGCCCTTCCAGAGGAGAGGGGGGAGGACGGAGTCGGGGCCGGGGAGGGGTGGTGCGAGGGGGATTTCGACGGCGAGGTGGGTGAAGGACTCCGGGAGCTGGGCGCGGCATTTCCGGGCGAGGTGCTGGGCGTTCGTCGCCAGCCGCCGCCACTCGCTGGCCCACCAGCGGGGGAGGTGGTCCTGACGGCGAGCTTGGACGAAGGCGCGGCGCAGTTCGGCTTCGGTCTCCTCCAGGACGGCGGCGAGGGAGGCCTCCCAGGTCTGCGCGTCGGGCAGGGGGACCCAACGGGTGCCGACGCCTTCGGCGGAGGCGGGGCGGAGGCGGGAGATGGAGCGCTCGATCAGGCGGTGGAGGAGGCTGCCCTGGAAGAGGGCCCAGCGGCTTTCTTCGGTCCACTCCGGGCGTTCCATCTCGTTCGCGTCGATTTTCAGCGCGTGGGCGAACCAGGCGGTTGCCGGGTCCTTCAGCGTCGCCTCGGCGGCGCGGGCGGTGATTTGTGTGAGTGGATTCGGCTCGGGGCGGGAGCGGAGGAGGAAGGAGAATTCGGAGAAGGCCGTGGCGGGATCGGTCCGGGCGCGGCGGGCGGTGGCGACGGGGTCGAGGGCGGGATCGTTTGTGTCTGCTGTTTCCTCGGTTTCGGCCTCTTTCGCCGCTTGGAGGAGGAGGGAGGGGAGGCCGTCGTGCCAGGGGCCGTGGTGCTTCTCCCAGGCCTGCCGGAAGAATTCGGAGGGATGGAGTTCGCGCTCGCCGTCGAGTTCGTCGGAGGCGGCGGCGCAGAGGACGAGGTCGCGGCTTCCTCCGTCGAGGAGGGCGGCGAAGTTCTCCCGTTCCAGGTGGGCGCGGACGAGGCCGGTGAGGAGGGGGGCGGTGCCGGGGGGATAGCTCTCCTCCCCGGAGGCGCCTTCGCCGGAGGGGGAGGGGCGGCGGATGCGGGCGTTGAGCTGTTCCCGGAGGGCGTCGCCGAGGAGGGGGGAGGGTTCCCCGGAATCGGGGCGGGGCCATTGCCGCTCCGTCACTTCGGCGAGCAAGAGGCGCTGCCAGGGGAGGCCGCGCGCGGCCTCGGGGGTGAGGAGGAAGACGGGGGCCCACTCGGAGGCGTCCCGGGTCTCCTCCCGCCGGGTGACGAAGGCGAGGAGGAGGGCGCAGGCCGCCTCGCGGGAGACGGGCCGCCGCCAGTCGCCGCCGAGGCGGGAGAGTTCCCGCGAGAGGAAGCCGCGGATCTGCTTGCCCAGGGGGCCGACGAGGAGGTCGAGCTGGGCGGCGAGGAGGGCGAGGTAGTCCCGGAGCGGGGCCTCGGCGGGCCAACGCCCCTCGTCGCTTTCCCACCAGCGGAGGAACTTCGCGAGGGCGGGGAGGGGCTTCCGCATTCCCGCGACGGCGGCGAGGACGGCGACGTGGTCGTTCGGCATCCGGGAGTAGGCCTCGGCCAGGGCGCGGCCCAGTTCGCCGCCCCAGAGGGGGGGCTCCCCGAAGCGGTCGGCGAAGGCGCGGACGGTGATGACTTTCCGCCAGAAGAGGAGGAAGGGCTCCGCCCAGAGGTCGTCCCGCTGGAGGGCGATCCAGTCGGCCAGGATGGCCTGCTCGAAGCGGAGGGGGAGGGGGGGGTGGCGGATAGGAGACCGGGGGAAGCGGGCTCGAGGCGGGCGGAGCGCCGCCGGCGGGAGGCACCGGCGCGGGGCCGCCCGAAGCGGGAGGCGGCGGGCGACGGCCTCCCGGATTGGGCCGGATGATGGTCCGGTCGCTTCGGCCGAACGGATCGTCGTCGCTCATCGACGGTCCTCCTTGACGGCCCAGAGCTCCATCTGCAGCTCAGGCCAGTCGCCTGCGAAATGCATGCCGATCGCGGTCGCCTGGCTGAATTCCGGCCACAGAGGGGAGGTGTGGTCGAGGTAGAAGTAGACGTGGTCCGTGATCGCGCGGATCTGCGGCGGCGGGGTCGGCAGGTGCACGAGAGGCACGCCCGGCAGGTGGGCGTGCACGATCTCGTTCATCTTGGTGTTGGGGCCGATCTTGAGGTAGGCGGGCAGGCTGCTCTGGATTTCGGTCAGGGGACGCCGCGCCGACACCTCGAGCACGAAGGTCGCGTTTCGGAACAGCGCACGGTCCTTGATCGTCGAGATGTAG
>CAISZB010000212.1 GCA_903889845.1 uncultured Verrucomicrobium sp.
GGACGACATTCTGGACCTGCCGCCACAGCGAGTACAGGATTTCCGACTGGAAGATGTCCGCGTACTCGCTGGCCTGGAAGATCAGGCGCTTGGAGAGTAGCCCGGTCGCACCCACGCGGTAGGGGACCGCGGAGATGAATTCCCAGTTGACCCCGGTGCTGATGAGCTGTCCGGTTTCCGATACGTTCCCGACGGTCGCGAGGGAGGTCTGGCGAGGGATCGTCAGGTTCCCGGTT
This sequence comes from uncultured Verrucomicrobium sp., assembly GCA_903889845.1. GTDB lineage: Bacteria > Verrucomicrobiota > Verrucomicrobiia > Methylacidiphilales > GAS474 > GAS474. The sequence goes on from CAISZB010000212.1 coordinate 237, forward strand.
CCGGCGGGCAGTTCGGAGTAGCGAGCCCCGGCGTTGAAGATGGTCCGCTCGTTCGGGCGGAGCTTCTTGACCCACTCGGACCCCAGGACCTCATGGGAGATGAAGACGCCGCCGGCGGTGTCCAAGGAAGCCGACTCGAAGACCGCGGCCTTCTTGAACATGAACTCGGCCATCTCGCGTTCGGCACCGACGTACCCGTAAGCCTTGCAACTCACCGGGTTGTCGAGCTTGAGGCGTCCCAGGCCCATGTCGGGCTCGCGGGTGTTGGCCAGGGCATTCGCGACGAGACCCTTGATGTAGGCACCCAGGGCGAGCCGGGTGTCCACTTCGGGGCGTCCGAAGTCCTGCTGGAACATGGCCTTCTGCTCGGCCTGCTTCTTCTGGTTCGCGGCAAGCTCGGCCATCTGGGCTCCCAGGGCGGCGAGCTTGGTCTCCATCTCCGGGATGCCCTTGAGGGCTTCCGCCGACTTGTTGTAGTCCGCCGTGAGCTGGTCGATCGCGGACTTGATTTCGAGTTCACTTGGCATGTTATGCCTCCTTCTGCGTGTTGGTGCGTTGCGATGTCTGGGCAAGGTCGATCAAGCGCTGCATTTCCGCCACGTCGAAGCCTTTCCCGCCTTCTCTCTTGGGTTTGTCGATCATCTGGAGAATCGCGTCCGCCGCCTTCTCGACGGCGTCGTGACCCTGCTGGACGGCCCTGGACTTCGCTGCGATGATGGCCTTACGGTAGACCTCGCCGCCCTTCCCAAACGGATAGGCGAACCGGCCCTTGGTCTTCTCGGTGGCTTCGGTGTGGATCCCGAGGAACCACTGCGCGTAGTTGGCCCAGTCAGAACCGTCTTTGCCCAGGAGCGCGTTTTCGTCCTCGGTGGTGAAATCCCACTTGCCGTCGTTGACCTTCCCGTCCTTGACGAGCGCCTTGGCGTGCGCGACTCCCTTGCCGTTCAGGGCGACTCCCGCAGCCTTCGTGGTCCCGGTGCCGTTGCAGTCGTCCACCTTGCCGATGTCGACTGCGTCGTCCTGGGTGTGCGAGGGGTCGTCGTCGGGGTCGTCGTCCAGCTTCGGAAGGCGAGCCCCCAGGATCTCCGCGGCGGCGGCGAGGTAGGACATAGCCTCCTGGAGATCGGCGCTCGAAATATGGAGAACGTCGCCGTCGTCCTTCATTTCCAAGCGCTTCAGGATGGCGGCGTTGGCCTTCTTCTGGTCGGCAGCGGAAGCGGTCAGGGCCTGCACCTGCGCCGCCTGCTCGGAAAGCGACTTGGCCATCGTGTCGATCATGGACTTGATCTCAGGGGCAATCGCCGGAGGCGGAACAGGGTTCGGCTCTGGAGTGGGTGCTTCGAACGACTTGCGTTCATACATCGCAGCCTTCGCGAACATGGAC
>CAISZB010000213.1 GCA_903889845.1 uncultured Verrucomicrobium sp.
GGACAGGCGATGGTGATGGATGTCCAGGCGACCAACTATCCTGACATTCCCGCCGATACCGCGCCGGTGGGCACCATCACGCCGGGAGCTATCGTGCTGGCTTACGGCACCGCGCCTCTCCAGTTGCCCGTTGGCAAAATCTGGTGGGGAGTCTCCGGGCTGGCTCCCTTCACTGAGAGCGGCATCGTGCAGTCCTGCTCGATCAGTGAGAGTGTCCAGATTCAGGAGGAGGAGGGGAGCGGTGTCGACCTTGGCAATATCATCGCTCTCGCCATCCACACCTACAAGGCGACGGCCTCGATGGAAGTCCTCACCACCGATTCGATGCCGGAGCTCAACACGACACTCTCGGCCTTCGGCAACTTCCAGATCATCGATGCGGAGCCCAAGTGGTCGCGCGGAGCCTCACGGATGATCCAGGTCAACGGCATTCTCATTCCCGGCGTCACGGCGTAAGGCCGGGCAGCAATCAGGAGTCAGGGAGATGAATCAAGAAATCAGCGTTGAAGAGCTTTCCGAGCGCATCGCTGCGCGTCGGGCTGATCCGCGCACGGCGGCGGTCGTGCGGCGGGCATTCCTGCCTCCCTTCGGGGCGTTGACCCTGCGTCGCTATCTCGCCCTGGAGGAGGAGGGATCGCCGCTTCTCTCCGGGGAATGGCCCTGGGAGAGTGCGGCAGCCATGGCGCATGCCTTCTGCACGGCCTATGCAGTTCTCTGGCCTGATCGGCAAGTTCCCGGCCCCGAAGTGCTCGAACAGGGGCTGCTGGAAATGGTCGGCGAGGTCAAGCGGGCCTTCGCCGCCATGATGCCGATGCGTTTCCCTCGTTCCCCCGGAGAATCCGGTTCCTCCGCTCCCGACGGCCTCGGCTGGGTGCCCCATCTCGTCGCCCGCGCCCTCACATCCGGGATCGACGGTGCGCTCGATATGCCGATGGATCAGCTCTTCATTCTCGTGGCCGCCATGGCCGCCAACGAAGGCGCGGAGTGCGCCGGGGAGGATTACCGGGATCGGGAGGCTGCCGAAGATATCAGCAGTCAGAAATCAGAGGTCGGCGAAGACTCAGACCTTGTTCCAGTTGCGGGCGAGGCCGAACAGGATCGCCCCGAGGATGAGAGGTCCGATCAAGGGAGCCCCTACCCAGTATAGAAGGAAGAGTATTTCCATATCTGAAATCTATGGCACCTGAGTTAAAAATCAAGATCACGGCAGCGACGGAAATTTCGGCACTGAAACAAGCCGAGGAATCGCTTGGCCGCCAGATCACCGTCGCCCGGGCGCTTGGTAAGGACTATCAGTCATTGGAGACGGATCTCAAGCGCGTGCAATCTGCCCTGGCGGCCATTAAGCCGCCGGACGCATCTCTCATAAAGCGGTCGTGGCATGCGCTGAAAGAAGGACTCCAGGAGCTACCGCTCATCGGGGCGTTTTCCAAGGAGTTTAACGGGAATGTGCCTGCTATCGGGCTGGGGCTTCTGGGCATGGAGAAAGGCTTCGAGAAAGGGAAGGAGTTTGTCGAGGGCGTCGTCCATGCTGCCGAGTACGCCCATGAGATGCATAATCTGAGCGAGCGAACCGGTCAGACAGTCCAGGACACGATTGTTCTGGGGCAGGCTTTCAAAAATGCGGGAATGGGGGCGGAGGCGCAGGGGCATGCCGTCAACATGCTCCAGAAGGCTTTGACCGGCGTGAACGAGGAGGGGCTGCCCACCAAGGAGATCTTCGATCAGCTCGGTCTTTCGGCGGAGAAGCTCAAGAACATGAGCGCGATGGATGCGCTGGAGGCCATCAGTAAAAAGATTGCCGGTCTTGAGACGGCGGCTGATCGCACTCATGCCGCCATGGAGCTTTTCGGGCGCAGCGGAGGGGAAATGCTTTCTCTGTTGGGCAACGCAACAGCCATCGACCGTGCAAAAAAGCAGGTGGGCGATCTGGCTGAGTCGCTTGGCGGCAACACGGAGGAGTTGGCGCACTTTTCTTCATCGTGGGAATCGATCGACGTGAAGAAGATGCAGTTCTTTGCGGGGTTTGCCACGGAGATGGCTGGAAGCCTCGAAAAAGGGGCGACTGCCATCGACAACATGGATCTCTCGAAACTCGGGAGGCTTGCGGCAATTTACTTTGGCGGCGGTGGCACCAAAACCGAGGCAGAGCGCAAAGAGGAGGTCGAAAAAGAAGATGGCTCTTCCGATGGGGGGGAGGATGGGCAATCGCCCATCACGGATCTCATTCTTCACCCTGAAAAAGCCCTTCACTACATCGGGAAATATCTCAGGAAAGAAAATGAGCTGTCGATTGTGCAGGACGACACCAAGAAGACCGACATCAAGAATGAGGAGCTTGAAAAGGTCATGGAGGAAAAGCGTTCCCGCTTCGAAGAGATCCAGAGGTACGGGCATATCTTCGACAAGGAAGACCCCAAGGCGGTGGCCGCGAAAGAAGAGGCGTCAAAACGCCGCCACTGGCTCGATGAATCCCAGAAGGAAACGCAAGAAAAAGAGAGAGTCAAGGTTCTCCCTACCGCCGCCGAACAGCTCGAAGAGCTAAAGAAAAGGGAGGCGGACGCGAAGGCGTGGACTCTTGATCCCTCCCGCTCCAACGCTGATTACGAAGCAGGAGCGAAGAAGCTCAACGATCTCA
>CAISZB010000214.1 GCA_903889845.1 uncultured Verrucomicrobium sp.
CCTGCGCTCATCTGGCGCGCGGTATCGCTGTGGCCTATGACCTTCATCGTTCCCTCTTCAGTGATGAAGAGAAAGAGACGATCCGGAGTGTGATTTCGACGCGGGTCCAGGCCACCCTCGACGCTCTTTACGGGATCGCCTACTGGGCGACCGAGTATGACGGAAACCACAATCACAACAGCGCTGCCGCGCTGGGGCTGTGCGGGCTTGCCTTCTATGAGGAGATCCCCCAGGCACCGGAGTGGCTGGCGGCCGCCCGGCTTAACTTCCTGAATGTCGCGCGCTATTGCGCGGCGGACGGAAGTTCGGACGAAGGGGTGCCCTATTGGGGCTACGGGCGAACCTCGATCCTGGAGTATATTGAGGGAACCAAGACCGTTATCGATAGCGCCAATCTGTATGAGCTGCCTTTCCTCAAGAACGGTGCCCTGTACCGCCTCCATTCGTCGACTTCGGGCTTCGGGGCGACGCTGCCGTGGGGCGACGCTCCCTTGCGGGACTACGAGGGACCGCAACATATTCTCTATGCGTTGGCCAACGGATGCCATGACGACGGGGCTCGGGCTTTCGCGAATCGCATTCCCCTTCCCCCCCAGGGCAGCAGCGCGATTATCTCCCTGACCACGCTCTGGTCGCAGAACGGAACAGCCCCGAACTTTGCCCCGGAACCCGACCACCATTTCCCGGTGGGAGATGTGGTCACGACCCGGAGCGGATGGGGGGCCGGAGATTATCTGCTCACCGTTAAATCGGGTTTTACCAACCGCAATCACAGCCACCTCGATGCGGGGGCCTTGGCGCTGGCATTCGGGGACAAGTGGCTCCTGACCGCCCCCGGCTATGGAGAGGGGGCGGAAGAGCGCGACTATTGGAATACGGGGGGGCCGCGGTGGAAGTTCTACTCCAATGCAACCGAGGCTGAATCGACGCTGTTGATCAATGGAAGCAACCAGCGCTTCGACAAGGATGCCCGGGGGACGATCGATCAATATCTCTCCGCCCCGAATTGGAGCTGGACGGGCGTCGATCTCACGAATGCCTATGACATGAAGGGGACGGTCCGCCGGAGTGTCCTGCATCGGCGGGGGGAGTATATCCTGGTGCTCGACACGGTTTCCGCTTCGGCGGGGAAATGCTCCGTGGAGTGGCTGGCACAGTGCGGATCGGATCCGGCAAGGGAGGGCAATGTCTTGGTGCTCTCCGCCGATGGGGGTGCCTCCCTCCGCCTCCAAATGCTGGTGCCCGGAGCCCCCTTTGCTCCCCGCAGTCCGACCATGCCGACTGTCGATAAGCCGGCCAACTCGATCCACACCTGTGCGGTGAAGCAAGATGGCGCGGAGGTGAGCTTTGCCGCTCTTCTTCAGCCCCTTTTCGCTCAGGTGGCAACGCAGCCCCTTTCCCCTGAGGTCTCTGTCCAGAATGGTGTGACGAGCATCATGCTGAAGGGGGGGGGCTGGGCCGATACGATCGTCTATGAGTCCGGGGCCGCATCGGGAGCCGGCTCTCTCCAAGCTAACTCCGGTGAAGGCGACAATACGCAAGCGACGGCCAAGGCGTTGGCGGTGCGGCGGAACGGCGGAGGCTTGGAATCGTGCGTGGCGATCGGGGCGAGGCAGCTCGACTTTGCCGGATTCCACTTGCAGGATGGAGGCGAACGCGACGTCGCGATGCAGCAGTTGCCGAATAAGCGATGGCTGATCGATACGAGCCGGAAGCTGACTCAGGAGATGACCTTGCCCGCGGGCCTGACTCTGGTCTTGATCGAAGAGCTTTCACCCGAAACCGGAAATCCACGCTATCGCTACGTCGCGGCCGAGAGTGTCGCCGCCGTCCCCGAAGCGAAGAGCTGGATTCTTTCGAACATCAAGGAAAGACCATGAGTCCGCATGTCGCTTCAATCGTGCCCCTGCCGCAGAACAGGGAGCAAAAGGCGGGAGTGACCACCGTCCTCTTTGTCCTTACGGCTTACGAGAAAAAGCGATTTTTTCCCCAGGGCGAGCCGGAGGCTCCCTTCGGGGTGCGCTTTGCCTGGGCCGATCCGCAAGGCAAGGATTGGCCTAAGATTCTTTCCGGCTCCAGGCCCGAAGTGTTGGTTACGTGCTGGCGCACCCCGAGGATCGAGGAAGTGATGCTCCAGCCGGGCGGGGATCTTTCGTCGCTTCGCTATGTTTGTCATCTTTGCGGCTCCGTCAGGGGAATCCTGCCGCGAAGCTTCCTAGAAAAAGGAGGGGTGGCAACAAATTGGGGGGGACTGGTCAGCGAAGCCGTCGCAGAGCACGCCTTGCTCTTAGTCCTGGCCGGCCTACGTCGGCTACCTGAATGGGCGGGTGTGATTCAGGGAAGGGCACCCTGGTGCCCTGGCCGCATCGAAACGCAGAGCCTTTTCGGGAAGAAAATCGGACTGCATGGCTTCGGCGGCATCGCCCGGAAGCTGGTGGAGTTGCTCAAACCCTTCCGTGTTGCCATTGAGGCCTATTCAGAGGGGGTTCCCTCAGAGATTTTCGTTCGGCA
>CAISZB010000215.1 GCA_903889845.1 uncultured Verrucomicrobium sp.
ACCTGGAGTTGCTCCGCTACTTCGACATCGACCTCCCGATCGACGGGACGACCGCCGACGCCATTTGGGAGAAGGCGAATGCCCGGCTGGCCGAGCCGGGTGGCTCCGTCCACGGGATGCTGGAGAAGAACCGCGTGGCCGTGGTCGTGACGACCGACGATCCGGCCGACCCGCTTCCGTTCCATGAACAGATTGCGGGCTCCCAGTCGTCGAGGTTGAAGACGCGGGTCTATCCCGCCTTCCGGCCCGACGGCGCCTTCGTCGTCGATCAACCCGCCGCCTTCAAGGCGTGGTGCGCGAGGCTGGCGGCGACGGCGAATGTCGATACCGGGACCTTCGCGGGCTTCCTGGCGGCGCTCCGGGTGCGGCACGATTTCTTCCATGCGCGGGGCTGCCGCCTCTCCGATCACGGGCTGGAGTCGTGCTTCGCCTCGGAATGCTCCGACGCCGAGGCGGGCCGCATCTTCGCGAAGGCCCTTTCCGGCACGGCGGCGACGCCGGAGGAGGTCGCCCGGTTCGGGACCCACCTCCTTCTTTTCCTGGGCCGCCTCGACGCGGCGCGGGGGTGGACGAAGCAGCTCCACCTCGGCGCGCTGCGGAACAACAACAGCCGCCTCCGGGCCGCGGTCGGCGCCGACGCCGGGGTCGACTCGATCGGGGACTTCCCCCAGGCCGCCGCCCTTTCCTGGTATCTGAACCGGCTTGACGCCACGGGGGAGCTGCCGAAGATCGTCCTCTACAACCTCAACCCTGCGGACAACTACGTTTTCGCCACGATGATCGGCAACTTTCAGGACGGGACGATTCCCGGCAAGCTCCAGTTCGGCGGCGGCTGGTGGTTCCTCGACCAGGCGGAGGGGATGACGTGGCAGCTCAACGCCCTCTCGAACCTCGGCCTCCTGCGCCGTTTCGTCGGGATGCTGACCGATTCCCGCAGCTTCCTTTCCTACACGCGGCACGAGTACTTCCGCCGCCTCCTCTGCAACCTGATCGGGAACGATGTGGCGAAGGGCCTGCTGCCGAACGACGGGCCGCTCCTCGGCGCGATGGTCCGCGAGATCTGTTTCGAGAACGCGCGGGGCTACTTCGGCCTTGATTTAGCCCCGGAATACCTGGACCCCGGGTTCGCGGCGAAGGCGTAGGGAAGGACGGACCGGAGACCCATGGCGACGCTCAAGGCACTGGCGCGGGAGGCGGGGGTCTCGATCCGGACGGTCAACCGGGTGCTGAAGAGCCAGGGTTACGTCGGCGGGGAGACGCGCCGCCTCGTCGAAGCGGCGGTTGCCAAGCTGGGCTATCAGCCGAATCTGGCGGCGCGGAGCCTGAAGACGGCCAAGAGCCACATCGTCGCCGTCCTCGCCTTCGCCAGCGACGAGCCCCGGATGGCCCAGGTCGCGGCGCTGGAACGTCATCTGCGCGAGGCCGGTTACCTTGTCTCGGTCACCTTCCACCTGGAGTCCGGGGATGGGAAGCAGGGGGCGCGGGTCGTCCGCGAGTTGGTGGGGCAGCATCCGGCGGGGATCGTCCTCGTCGGCTCCGGCCAGCACGATCCCCATCCTCTCTGGCACATTCTACCGGCCCTTGTCGCCCCGCTGAGTGCGGCGCGGATGCCCTACGTCGTCCTCGATCCGCGCGGGGAGCCCGCGCAGGCCTGCGACGCGGTGAAGATCGACCGCGGGCAGGGCGTCCGGGAGGCGGTCCTCTTCCTGGCGCGGGAGCGGGGGCGGAAGCGCATCGCCTTCTTCGGCCCGACCGACGACCGGACCCGCCTCGACGGCTATGAGGCCGCGTTGCGCGTGCTGGGGCGGGAACCGATCCTCCTCGATTTCCCCGGACTGGAAGCGGCGGCCCAGCGCGAGGCGGGGCGGAAGCTGGCGGCCCTTCCCGTCAAGGCGCGCCCCGATGCCGTCGTCGTCCATGCCGATCCCATCGCCTTGTCGTTCCTGGCCGGATTGCATGACGGGGGCGTCCGGGTGCCGCAGGAGGTCGCCCTGGTCGGCTTCGACGACCGCCCCGCCGCCGCCCTCGCCTGGCCGCCGCTGACGACCGTCGCCCAGCCCAGTGCCGAGATCGGGAAGGCCGGGGCCGCGATCCTGCTGCGAAAGATCGCCGGGGAGCGGAGCCCCCGGGGCGGGTGGTCTCAGGTTCTGCCGACGCGGCTGGTCGTGCGCGAGACGACCTGAGTCGGTCCCGTTTTATGCTGTGTCATCTCGCGAGAAGGGACCTAGAACCCCGACCTCCTCAAAGTGCATGACACGCTCTAGTCGAGAGCCTGGCCGCGCTCTTGGTACCATTTCACGAAGCGGGGGATGCCTTCGGAGATGGGAGTGGAGGGGGCGAAGCCGACGGCTTCGCGGAGGGCCTCGACGTCGGCGGCGGTTTCCTCGACGTCGCCGGGCTGCATGGGGAGGCGGTTGAGGAGGGCCTGTTTGCCGGTCGCCTTTTCGATCTCGGCGATGAAGGCCATCAACTCGACGGGGCGGTTGTTCCCGATGTTGTAGAGGCGGTAGGGGGCGGTGCTGGAGGCGGGATCGGGATCGAGGCCGTTCCAGGCGGGGTTTGGGGCGGCGGGCTGGTCGAGGACGCGGACGAAGCCTTCGACGACGTCGTCGATGTAGGTGAAGTCCCGGCGCATTTTCCCATCGTTGAAGAGGTCGATCGGTTTCCCCTGGAGGATGGCGCGGGTGAATTTGTAGTAGGCCATGTCGGGCCGTCCCCAGGGGCCGTAGACGGTGAAGAAGCGGAGGCCGGTCGTGGGGATGCGGTAGAGGTGGGAGTAGGTGTGGGCCATCAGCTCGTTGGCCTTCTTCGTGGCGGCGTAGAGGCTGACGGGGTGGTCGACGTTGTCGCCGACGCGGAAGGGGAGGTTCCGGTTCAGGCCGTAGACGGAACTGGAGCTGGCGTAGACGAGGTGGCCGGTCTCGTTCCGCCGCGCGCCTTCCAGGATGTTGAGGAAGCTCTGGAGGTTGCTCTCGGCGTAGGCGTGGGGGTTGGTGAGGCTGTAGCGGACCCCGGCCTGGGCGGAGAGGTGGGCGATGCGGTCGAAGCGGGTCCCGGCGAAGAGGCCCTCGGCGGCCTCGCGGCGGGAGAGGTCGAGGCGGACGAAGCGGAAGTTCTTCGGAAAGGGGAACTCGGCGAGGCGGGCCTCCTTCAGCTTCGGGTTATAATAGTCGTTGAGGTTGTCGATCCCGACGACCTCGTGCCCGGCCTGCGCGAGGCGCAGGGCGATGTGGGAGCCGATGAAGCCCGCGGCGCCGGTGACGAGGATTTTCATTCCGGGGAGCGAAGCCGACTTAGCTGAAGAAGCGGCGGGCCTTCTTCAGGAAGCTTTCCTGCTGGGGATGGATCCGCTCGTCGCAGCTCTCCGCGAAGGCCTGGAGGCGCTGCCGCTGCTCGATGTTGAGCTGGGTCGGGACCTCGATGAGGATGCGGACGTGGAGGTCACCGGTGTCGCGGCTGCGGAGGTCGGGGAGGCCCTTCCCCTTCAGCCGGAAGAGGCGGCCGTGCTGGCTCCCGGCGGGAATCTTGACGAGGGCCTTGCCGTCGAGGGTCGGGACCTCGATCTCCCCGCCGAGGGTGGCGCGGGAGAAGCTGATCGGGACGTCGCAGAAGAGGTCGGCGCCGTCGCGCTTGAAGATGTCGTGCTCGCGGACGTGGACGACGACGAGGAGGTCGCCGTTCGGCCCGCCCTGGACGCCGCCCTCGCCGTGGCCCTGGGAGCGGAGGCGGGTGCCGTCGTCGATCCCGGCGGCGAG
>CAISZB010000216.1 GCA_903889845.1 uncultured Verrucomicrobium sp.
CATGCCTCCAGGAGAAGGGAGGCCTTCCGCCAGCCGCCGACGCGGGCGCGGCGGGTGAAGACGTCGAAGTCGTTCCGCTCGATCTCGTCGAGGATCGCCGCGTAAAGGAGGCGCATCGTCCAGACGGCACGCCGGGTCCCATCGGCGGGGAGCTGCGCGATGCCGGGGTCGGCCAGGAGGTACCATTCCCGCGCCCGGGCGATCTGGAAGCGCATCAGGTCGCGGAAGCGTGGGTCGATCTTCCCCTCCGGACGAAAAGCGCGGAGGTCGACCTCGGAGAGGCCGAACTTCGCGAGGTCGTAGGCGGGGAGGTAGATCCGGTCGCGGTCGAGGTCCTCCCCCACGTCGCGCAGGATATTCGTGAGCTGCATCGCGGTGCCGAGGGCGGCGGCGTGTTCCAGCAGCTCCGCGCTCGGCTGCGGGGAGAAGATGTGGGTCATCACCAGCCCGCAGACCGAGGCGACGTGGTAGCAGTAGAGGTCGAGCTCCGCCCAGTTCCCGATCCGGACCGTGCCGCAGTCGTGGGAGATTCCCTTCAGGAGGCCCTCGAAGAATCCCGGCGCGATGCGACGCCGCGCGCAGGTGTCCCGGAAGGCGAGGCCCCAGGGCGGGAGGTCACCTGTCGCGGTGTCACCCATGCTGAAAAGGCGGGCGAGGAGCGCCTTCTGCTCCTCCAGCGCGGCGAGGCGGGCGGCCTCATCGGGGGCGAGGTCGATAGCGTCGTCGGCGATCCGGCAGAAGGCGTAGACGGCCCAGGCCTCCCGCCGCTTGGCCTCGGGCAGGGTGTGGGAGGCCAGGTAGAAGCTCCGCGCATGGCAGCGGGTGATCTCCCGGCAAGCCCTGTATGAAGTACGGAGGGAAGGACTCATGGACGCGGGGCGAGGGAGTCGAGACGGTCGAAGAGGGCGCCGAAGGCGGTGGGGAGCGCGGAGCGGGACAATTCCTCCCGGGCCTGCCGCCGCAGGGCCGCCTCCCGCTCGCGCAGGAGGGCGGGGGCGTTCGATTTCTCGACCAGGCCGCGCAGGAGGGCGAGGCGGGAGGCGTCGTTCTCCCCGCCGGGGAGGGAGAGGGCCAGGAGGAGGAGGGCGCGGTCGGCCTCGCCCAGGCGGTCGTGGGCGGCGCGGAGGAGGAGGGTCTTTTTCCCGGCGCGGAGGTCGGCGGCGGAGGCGGCGAAGTCGGCCAGGTCGTCGGCGATCTGGAAGGCGAGGCCGAGGGGCTCCGCGAGCCGGGCGAGGTCGAGGAGGGTTTCTCCTTCCTTTCCCGCCAGGATCGCGCCGAGGACGAGGGGGGTCTCGAACGTGTAGCGGGTCGTCTTGAGGGCGCAGACCCGCTCGATCTCCTCCACGCGGACGGCGCCGATGTTCCGGGTCCCCAGGACGATGTCGCCGATCTCCCCGGCCCCCGTATCGGCCACGGCCTGGAGGAAGCGCCGCAGCGCGGCCTCGCGGAGCGGGGCGGGGAAGTCGGTCGCGAGCAGGGTGTCGAGCGCGAGGGCGTGGAGGAGGTTGCCCGCGACGAGGGCGATTCCTTCCGCGTCAGCACTGGCTTCGGCGGGGCGGCTTTGGCCCTGGCCCAGGCGCGCTTCGGCGACGCGGTGGAAGGCGGGGAGGCCGCGCCGGAGGTCGGCCCGGTCGATTACGTCGTCGTGGATCAGGGTGAAGGCGTGGAAGAGTTCCATCGCCGCCGCCGCGCGGAGGAGGGAGGGATCGTCCCAGGGCCGCTCCCCGCCCAGGGTGCGGTAAGAGGCGGCGAGGAGGAGGGGCCGCAGCCGTTTCCCGGGGCGGAGGACATAGGCGGCGAGGTCGCCGTAGAGCGGCTCGAAGAAGGGGCCGTAGGCGTACCGCTCCGCCTGCTCGCGGAAGAAGCGGGCCAGGAAGGCGTCGAGGCGGGCCGGAAAGGCCTGCCATTCCGCCGCCGGGGGGAGGGTTTCCGTCGCCATAGTCGGGGTAGGGATCAGGATAGAGGGGAGGGGGGCGTTGGCAAGGGGAGTTGCGCGAGGAGTTGCAACCCGCCCCGACGCGGCTATTTTTGGAGAATGGACTTCTCCCGCCGTCATTTCCTCCGTCGCGCCGGGGTCGCGGCGGCCGCTGCCGTCTTCCTCCCCCGCTTCGCCGGATATGATCGCGCCCTGGCCCAGGCCACGTCGGTCCCGGCGCAGAAGCCGTGGAACACGCAGAGCTTCTCCATCGGCGCGATCCGGGCGACGAGTTTCCGCGACGGGACCTTCGTCTCCCCCGTCCGCCCGATCTGGACGAACGCCCCGGAGGGCGAGGCCGAGGCCGTCCTCCAGGCGGCGGGCTTCCCCGACAACAACGTGACCCTCTCCTTCAACGTCCTCCTCCTGGAGATCGGTTCCGAAAAGATCCTCCTCGACGGCGGCTACGGCCCGCTGGCGGGGAGCGCGGCGGGCGGCCTGGCCGGGGCGTTGCGCGCCTACGGGATTGCGCCGGAGCAGGTCACCGGCGTCGTCCTCAGCCACGCCCACGGGGACCACTACGGCGGGTTGGTCGACCTCGTCACCGGAAAGCCCTCCTATCCCAACGCCCACCACTTCGTCACGAAGACCGAGTACGCCTTCTGGACCGGCGGGGCCGACCTCTCGAAATCGGCGCTGCCCGCCGACCAGAAGCGGACGACGGCGGAGCAATCGCTCAAGGCCCTCCGCGCCCTCGACGGGAAATGGGAGAAGGTCGACGCCAACCAGAAGCTGGTCGACGGGTTGGAATTGATCCCCGCCCCCGGCCACACTCCGGGCCACAGCGGCTTCCTGATCTCCTCCGGAAAGGAGCAGGTCCTCCACATGGTCGATGCGGCCCACAACCACATCCTCATGTTCGCCCGGCCCGAGTGGACGATGGCCTACGACACCGATCCGGCCCAGGCCGTCGCCACCCGCCGCCGCCTCTTCGACCGCGCCGCCGCCGACAAGCTCCGCGTCATGAGCTACCACCTCCCCTTCCCCGGCACGGGCCGGATCGTCGCGGAAGGGAAGGGGTACAAGTGGCTGGGCGAGGTCTTCCCGGCGTGAGCGATTACTCCGCCCCCAGGTTCCGCACGGGGCGGCCCTCGTCGAGGTCGATGTAATCGAACATCGTTTGGACGGCGTCGGCGGGGAGGCCCGCCTCGCCGAGGCGGAAGAGGAGCCGGTCGCGGAGGTTGTCGTGCCAGCCGCGCTTCCGCATGAAGGCGTTCCAGACGGCGATTTCCTCCTCGGTCGGCTTCGTCCCCGTCGCGTAGGCCCACGCGAGGAGCGCGGCGGGATCGGTCTCCCCGCCCAGGACCTTCGCCTTCAGCGGCTCGTAATCGAGGCCCAGGAAGCGGAGGCAGAAGGAGTCGAAGGTCCGCGCCTTCGCCGGTTCCTGGTCGCCCCAGCCGAGGGGCCCGACCCAGCCTTCCGGCAGCTTCCCGGCGGCGGCGAGACCGATCTTCGCGACCATCCGGGGGAAGTAGGTGAGGCCGCCGACTTCCTCGTAGGGGCTCGGCAGACCGGGGATGCGAGTCGGCGCGTTGGGGAAGGGACCGGGGTTGAAAGGTTCCGGCACGAAGTCGGCGGGGGTCTTCCGCCCCTCGTCGATGTCCATGCCGTCGAACCACGTCATCACCGCGTCGGGATCGGCGCCCAGCTTCGCCGCCCACTTTCGCATCGAGGGGGAGGCGTCGTCGCGCCAGCCCCGCTTCGCGGCGTAGGCGCTCCAGATCTCGATTTTTTCGGCGGACGTATTTTTCCCCGCCGTCCGCGCCCAGGCCAGGACAGCGGCATCGTCGGGGAGGGACAGGGTCTTTTGGACCAGGTCGTCATAAGAGACGCCCAGGAGGCGGCAACACCGGGCGTCGAAGACGTGGCCACCGTAGGCCGGGGCATCTCCCAGATAGGGGACGTAGGCTTCCGGGAGCTTCCCCGCCGCGTGGAGGCGGATTTTGGAAAGCATACGGGGGAAGTAGACGAGGCCGTCGATCGAGTCGTTGGCACTGGCAAGGCCGGGGACGGGGGTGGGCATGGTCGGGAAGGATCGTTCAGGAAGGGAGGCAGGTCAAGGGGAGGAAAAGCGGGCAAAAGAATAAAGGGCTAAAGTATTTTTCCCCACCGCCGAAGGAGTACGCGCAGGCCAACAACATCAACCCCAGGAAAATTATGTCTAGCATCCAATCTGTCAGTTCCGCGGGAAGTTCGGCCAGTAGTCTTTACGCACAGCTTCTGGCCGAATCGTCCTCGAAGAAAAACGCCCAACAGACCACCGCCGCGTCCGGCGGTGCGGCCACCGCCTCCGCCGAGGTGAGCGCCGCCACGAGCGGCTCGACCGCGCCGGCCGCCACCACCGTCACGGCGGCCGCCTCGTCCCAGGGATCGGGTTCCGGTACGGGCGACACCTCGTCCAAATCCAGCTCCTCCTCTTCCTCGTCGAGCGCTTCCTCCCAGGCGGCGTCGAGCGAGAGCCAGGCCGCCAACGCCACCGCGTCGTCGGCCAGTTCCGCCACCTACACCAACTCCTATGGCGACACGGTGAGCATGAGCGGCGTCGTCACGGTCGGGGCGCGCGGCGACGGCCACAAGGGCCAGACCGATCCCGACATCGAGAAGAAGAAGTCCGCCGCCGCGACCACGTCGGCCTCTTCTTCCTCTTCCGCCCCCGCCGCCTCCTCCTCCTCGAAGTCGGACTCCGACTCCGATGTGGACTCCTCCTCCGAGGTCGCCGGGCAGCAGCAGATCCTGCAGCGGACCTATTCCCAGTCATAGGCCGGAGCGGGGTTGACCTACGTCAACCGACCCCCTAAGGTCGGTTGACGTATGGCCGCGACCGCGAAACTGACCCTGACGGAACTCCGCTCCCTCTACGACCTGCCGCTCTTCGACCTGATCGGGCGGTCCCGCGCGGTCTACGCGGCCCATTGGCCCGATCCGGAGGTGCAGCTCTGCTCCCTCCTCAGCATCAAGACGGGCGGCTGCAGCGAGGACTGCTCCTACTGCGCCCAGAGTTCCCATTACAACACCGAGCTCCAGCCGGAACGCCTCATGGAGAAGGAGCGCGTCCTGGAGGCGGCCCGCGTCGCGAAGGCCGAGGGGGCGACCCGCTTCTGCATGGGCGCGGCGTGGAAGGGCGTGAAGGGGGGCGACGCGAAGCTCGACGCCGTCTGCGGCATCGTCGCGGGGGTCGCCGAACTGGGGATGGAAGTCTGCGTCACCCTGGGCAGCCTCGACGCCGAGGCGGCGCGGCGCCTGAAGGCGGCGGGCGTCACCGCCTACAATCACAACCTCGACACGAGCCCCGAGTTCTACCCGGAGATCGTCTCCACCCACACCTTCGACGACCGCCTCCGCACCATCGGCGAGGCGCAGCGGGCCGGGATGGCCGTCTGCTCCGGCGGCATCATCGGCATGGGGGAGACGGTGACCGACCGCCTCCGCATGCTGGAAGTCCTCGCGGGCCTCGACCCGCTGCCGGAGAGCGTCCCGGTCAACGTCATCACGCCGATCCCCGGCACGCCCCTGGGAGACAAGGCGGAGCCGGTCGACATCTTCGAGTTGGTCCGCCTCATCGCCGTCGCCCGGATCACCTTCCCGAAGGCGAAGGTCCGCCTCTCCGCGGGCCGGACGCGCCTCTCCCGCGAGGGGCAGGCCCTCTGCTTCTACGCCGGGGCGAATGCGATCTTCTTCGGCTCGAAGCTCCTCACCGCCCCGAACCCGGAGGCGAACGACGACCTGAAGCTCCTCCGCGACCTCGGCTTCAAGCCGCAGGCCCCCTACACCGACGTTCCCGTGCCGGGCGGGGTGGGGGCGGCGGCGTAGAAGCCGCCAAGTCGGCTACACATTTCTCTGTACCTTTCTCCCTCAAGCGTTTATAAGCGCGGTGTGAGATTTCCTACCCGCTTTGCCTCCGTCGTCCTCGCCTCCCTGGCACTCCCTTGGTCCCTCCTCGCGCAGGTCGATGTCGTGGGGAGCGCCAAGATCCCCGTCAGCGTCGCGCCCTTCACCGGGGCGGGCGGTGAGGAGGCGGCGCAGGTCGTGATCGACGACCTGAACCGGTCCCTCCTCATCGACGCGAAGCCCGGCGCGGGCGAAGGGAAGATCGTCAGCGCGACGGTGACCGACGGCTCCCTCAGCGGCCAGTTGACCGACGGCGGCGCGAGCTTCAGCTACGCCGCCACCGTCGGCGCCAACGGCGAGTCGGACGTGCACGTGCTGCAGATCAACACGGAGGAGCCCATCTCGCTGCTGGCGCACGCCGTGCCCACGGTCACGCACCTGGCCTTCTCGCGCGACGGCCAGTGGATCGGCGTCGCCGACACCGGCGACCTCCTATTGTGCAACATCGGCGATTGCCTGATGCG
>CAISZB010000217.1 GCA_903889845.1 uncultured Verrucomicrobium sp.
ACCCCCGCCGTCACCTCGCTCGTGAAGCCGATGAACCAGGCGTCCCGGTAGGCGTTCGTCGTCCCGGTCTTGCCGCCGATGTCGCCCTGAAGGCCCATCGTCCGGAGCGCACGCCCCGTCCCCTCGTCGACGACCGTCCGCATCAGGTCGGCGACCTGGAAGGCGACCTGCGGGGAAACGACCGGATCGCGCCGGTCCTGATGCTCGTAGAGGACCGTGCCGTCGGAGGCGACGATCCGGCTAATCAGCCACGGCTCGATCCGAACGCCGCCGTTGGGAAAGATCGAAAAGGCCGAAGTCATCCGCAACGGCGTCACGTCGCACGCACCCAGGGCGGAGGAGGGGAGCGCCGGGATCGTCGTCCGCGTCGCCGCGCCCAGCAGCCGCGCGTAATGGTCGACGCCGGAGGCCAGCGCGATCCGAACCGAGGCGTAATTGTTGCTCTGCGCCAGGGCCGTGCGAAGGGGGACGAAGTCGGGCGCATCGGACTGGAGCGCCGTCTTCCCCGGGCCCGCCGTGCGGAGGTCGTACGGGCTCCGATCAACCAGGGTCGCCGCGGTGACGTTGATCGACTCGAAGGCGTTCGCGTAGACGAAGGGCTTCACCGTGGAGCCGACCTGCCGGGGGGAATGGAGGGCGCGGTTGAAACGGCTCTCCGCATAATTCCGCCCGCCGACCAGCGCCAGGATGCCGCCGTCGGCGTTCCGGATCGCGACGAAGGCCCCTTCCAGGTAGGGGATGCCGGGGGCCTCCTTCACGCCCAGGTGCTGGAGGAAGGCGGCCCGCGTCGGGTGAGGATAACCGGGCTCCGCTTCGATCTCCGTCAGGCGGCGTTCCACCTCGGCCTCGGCCGTCTGCTGGAAGGCCGCATCGACGGAAGTCTCGATCCGCAGGCCGCCCCGCTCCACCGTCTCCTCGCCCAGGATGCGCTTCGCCTCCTCCTCGGCCTCCGTCGCCGCGTAGGAGGCGGGCAGCTGCCGCAGGGGCCGCAGCGCTAGCGGCTCCGCCAGGGCCTTGGCCTGCTCCTCCCGCGTGATGAAGCCGCGCTCCTCCATCCGGGAGAGGGACCTCTCCATCGCCTGCCGCGCCTTCGCGGGGCTCCGCCAGGGGGAGAACGAATTCGGCCCGGAGATGATCCCGGCCAGCATCGCCGCCTCCGGCAGGGTGAGGTCGGCGGGGCTCTTGCCGAAGTAGGCGTCGGCGGCGGAGCCGATGCCGTAACAGTCCCGGCCCCAGAAGATCCGGTTCAGGTAGAGGGTCAAAATTTCGTCCTTCGAGTACGTCCGCTCGATCCGCAGGGCCAGGAACATCTCCTTCAGCTTCCGCCCCATCGTCCGCTCGCTCATCTCGGCCGAGTTCCGCGCCAGCTGCTGCGTGATCGTGCTGGCCCCGGAGGAGATGTGGCCGTGGAGCAGGTTCCCCGCCGCCGCGCGGAAGACCGAGATCGGATCGACCCCGATATGCGAATAGAAGCGCCGGTCCTCCGTCGCCACGACGGCGTGGCGCAGGACCTCGGGAATTTCCGCCGTGGGGACCCAGCGCCGGTTCTCCTGGAAGACCTGCCGGAAGACGGCCCCGTTCCGGTCATAGATCGTCGTCGTCAGCGGCATCTCCCGGACCCGCTTCAGGTCGAAGGCCAGGGCCCACCCCGCATAGTAGACGATGGCCAGGCTGATCCATGCCGCGAGGAAGCACACCGCCGTCCGCATGGGGCGGGCCAGCACGAAGAAAAAAGCCGAACGCAGACGATCCATACGATTCAGGAAAACGGCCTACATCCCTACATGCTTACATTCCGAAAGGCCCCGGCGCCGCCCCCTCCGGGACCTGCAGGGCCTGGATCGGGATGCGGGCCATCAGCCCCTTGTCGGCCATGACGTCGAGGGAGAACTGCCCCGGCGCGGCGAAGGGCAATCCCTGCAGGTTGACGATGATGTTGCGGGAAAGGAAAAAGACCTCCTCCGGCAGCGGCGGCACCTCGAAGCCCGTCCGGATCTCCGGCACCGGGCTCTTCCCGTCGGAGTCGATGAGGCGGACGCAGAGCTCGTGCCGCCCCTCGTCGCCCGGACGGAAGATCACCCGCAACGCGATCGCGCAGTGCGGGTGGGAGACCGGGAACCGCATCGAGACGAAGGTATCGAAGGCACCCATGACGCAGAGCTTGCCCTGGTAGTCCTCGGCGGCGTCGCAGAGGAGAGCGGAGAGAATTTCCATAATGACGGGTCTAGGAAAGCTACACCGCCTTTTCCTTTTCCCAATTCTTTTCGAGCAAATATCCCCGCATCTTCCGATGGGCGCTCGGCATCGGCAGGGCCTCCATCTCCTCCGGGGAACACCACCTCCCCGCCTCCGGCTCCCCCTTCAGGAAGGAGGCCCGCCGCCCCCGCATTCGAACCCGGTACCGCGTGATCGAGTAATCGAACTCGGCCACCGCCCCCCCTCCCCGCATCGCGGCGGCGTCAAAGTCGGGGAACCGCCAGAACCCGGCCAGCCGCCCCCGCGCCGGACCGGGGACACACCAGTACCGCCCCTTTTTCTCAATGAGCGCAATCTCCTCCTCCCGCCGCTCCACCGTCTTCTTCCCCTTCACTGGGAACCGCTCCGGCGTCCCCAGGCGACGCGCCTCGCAGACCGCCGCGACCGGGCAGAGGAGGCACCCCGGATTGCGCGGCGTACAAATCAGCGCGCCGAGTTCCATCAGGGCCGAGTTATGGACCGCGCACGCGGCAGCCCCCGGCAACAGCCCCTCCGCCAAGGCCCAGAGCCGCGCCTGCATCTCCTTCCCCGCCACATCCTCCCCGATGCCGAAAACCCGCGTGAAGACCCGGATCACATTCCCGTCGATCAACGCCGCCCGTTGTCCGAAGGCGAGGCTGGCAATCGCCCCCGCCGTATACGGCCCGATTCCCGGCAAGGCACGGAGCCCCTCCACCGTCGCGGGCAACTCCCCTTCCGGCGAGGCCGCAACCGCCTGGGCCAGGCGATGAAAATTCCGCGCCCGCGTGTAGTACCCCAGCCCCTCCCACGCCTTCAGCACCGCCTCCGTCGGCGCGGCGGCCAGGGCCGCCCAATCGGGGAAAAGCCGGAGCCAGCGATGGTAGTAGGGCAGCACCGTGACCACCTGCGTCTGTTGGAGCATGAACTCCGAGAGCGCAATCGCATAGGGATCGCCCGTCCGCCGCCACGGCAGGTCGCGCCCCGCCCGGGCGAACCAGGCCGCGAGGTCGCGATGGAAGGCGCGGAGCAGAAGAACGTTTTTTTCAATTCTCGCCTCGCCGCCCGGTTTTTGTATTTTTAGTCTTTTTAGTCTTTTAGCCACATTTCCCAATTGCCGTGATTCAACCCCCTTCCAGCTTCACGTTCAAGCTGACCGAGGAACAAATCGAGTTCCTCCGCCGCCTCCTGGCCGAGTCGGGCTACGACTTCACCGACCTCCCCTACGGCTACTACCGCGCCCGGAAGGGGAAGGGCGCGACCGGCGTGGGCCTCGACGCCTACCTCTCCGGCAAACTCGTCGTCTCCGGCAAGGGCGCCCCGGAGGTCGTCGAATTCCTCATCGAGCCGGAGATCACCGGCGTCGCCAAGGTCGGCTACGAGAAAGTCCACAACCCGGAGAACTACGATCCCCACATCGGCATCGACGAAAGCGGCAAGGGCGATTTCTTCGGCCCCCTCGTCGTCGCCGCCGCCTACACGAACGGGGACCTCGCCGAAAAGCTCCTCGCCGTCGGCGTGAAGGACAGCAAGCAGATCGGGAGCGACGCCCTGGCCCTCAAGATCGCCGAACAGATCGCCGAAATCCTGGGGCCGAAGCGCTTCAGCGTCCTCGCTCTCGGGCCGGAGAAATACAACGAGCTCTATGCGAAGTTCAAGAACCTGAACCGCTTCCTCGCCTGGGGCCACGCCACCGTTTTGGAGAACCTCCTCACCCAGTTCCCCGACTGCCCCCGCGCCATCTCCGACCAGTTCGCCAACCCCGCCGTCCTCCGCGCCGCGCTGAAGGAACGGGGGAAGACCATCGAGCTGGTCCAGCGGACCAAGGCCGAGTCCGACGTCGCCGTCGCCGCCGCCTCCATCCTGGCCCGGGCCGAGTTCCTCCGCCGGATGGAAAAACTGGGCCAGGCGGCAGGCGAGAGCGGCTCCCTGCCGAAGGGCGCCTCCGGCCACGTCGCCGCCATCGGGCGCAAAATCTTCGCCGCGCAGGGCAGCGAAGCCCTGGCCCGCCTCGCCAAGCGCCACTTCAAGACCTTCTCCGAGATCACCGGCGAGCCCCCCATCACCCCGCCGAATCCATTCCGCAAATTCCATCGGCCCAAATCGTAGGCAGATGATCCGCCCCGTTCCCCTTTCCGAGATCCCCAGCCTCCCGCCGCAGCGCGTCGCCCTGCTTCAGAAGCTCGGCCTGCGGACGCGGGACGACCTCCTCTTTCACCTCCCGCATCGCTACGAGGACCGCGCCCATCCCGCCTCACTCACGCTTTCCCAGGAGGGGGAACCGGTCACCATCTCGGCCCGGATCGTCCGCGCGAAGCTCAACCGCTGGCGCGGGGGCCGGGCCGTCTTCGAGGTCACCTTCCAACCCCTCCACCCCGACGACAAGGGCGAAACCCTCCGCGCCCTCTGGTTCAACGCCTACTACCTCCAGAAGGCCTTCGCCCCCGACATGGAAGTCCTCCTCTACGGCAAGGCGAAGCGGGACAAGAAGGGCTGGCTGATGACCCACCCGGAGTTCGAAGTCGTCGAGCACGACGGCGACGAGACGGTCCACCTGAACCGGATCGTCCCCGTCTACGCCCTCACGGAAGGCCTCTCCCAGCGCGTCCTGCGACGGCTCCTCTACCGCCTGGTGAAGGAATCGCCCGTCCTCCTCGACGATCCCCACCCCTTCCCCGGCGACCTGCCCGCCCTCCGCGACGCGCTCCCGCAGGCCCACTTCCCCGACTCGTGGGAAGCGCAGATCGCCGCCCGCCGCCGCCTCGTCTACGACGAGTTCTTCCTCCAGCAATGCATCCTCTGCCGCCGCCGGATGAGCCGGGAAAAAATCTTCAAGAACCGCGCCGCCGCTCCTTCCGAATCGCAAAAAGACCCCGCCCCGCCCCTCCACGCCGCCTTCCTCGCCGCCCTTCCCTTCGCCCCCACCGGGGCCCAGACGCGGGCAATGGCCGAGATCGACCGCGACCTCCAACTCCCCACCCCGATGAACCGCCTCCTCCAGGGCGACGTCGGCGCCGGGAAAACCCTCGTCGCCGTCCACGCCATGCTTCGCGCCGTCGAGCGGGGCGAGGCCGCCGCCCTCATGGCCCCGACCGAAATCCTGGCCGAGCAGCACTACCTCAACCTCAAACGGTGGCTCGACCCCCTGGGCATCTCCGTCGGCCTCCACACCGGGAGCAAGAAAACGGGCGACCGCTCCCCGCTCGACGAGGCCCCGCTCCTCCGCAGCCTCTTCGGCAACCGGGGCAGCATCACCGTCGGCACCCACGCGCTGATCTACGACGCCTTCGTCGCCGACCGGCTCGGCCTCGTCGTCATCGACGAACAGCACAAATTCGGCGTCATGCAGCGCCTCGCCCTCTCGCAGAAAGGGCGGAACCCCGACATCCTGGTGATGACCGCCACGCCGATCCCGCGGACCCTCGCCATGTCGGTCTACGGCGACCTCGACGCCTCGGTCCTCGACGAACTGCCGCCGGGCCGGGGCAAGATCGTCACCGCCTGCCGGGGCGAGGCCGACCTCCCGAAGGTCTGGAAATTCATCCGGGAAGAGACCGCCGCCGGACGCCAGGCCTACGTCGTCTACCCCCTCATCGACGAGTCGGAGAAAGTCGAGGCGAAGGCCGTCCAGAAGGAATACGAGCGCCTGAAGGTCGAACTGGCCCCCGCCCGCGTCGGCCTCCTCCACGGGCGGCTGAAGCCCGACGAAAAGGACGACGTGATGACCCGTTTCCGAAAGAACGAAATCCAGGTCCTCGTCAGCACCCCCGTCATCGAAGTCGGCGTCGACGTCCCGAACGCCACGATCATGGTGATCGAGAACGCCGAACGCTTCGGCCTCGCCCAGCTCCATCAGCTCCGAGGTCGGATCGGGCGCGGCGGGAACAAATCCTACTGCGTCCTGGCGGGCACCGCGAAGAGCGAGGAAAGCTGGCGCCGCCTGAAGGTGATGGAGGCGACCACCGACGGCTTCAAGATCGCCGAGGAAGACCTCCGCCTCCGGGGTCCCGGCGACATCCTGGGCACCGACCAGAGCGGCCTCCCTCCCTTGCGCTTCGGCGACCCCCTGCGCGACTTCGAAATGCTCCGCCGCGCCAAGACCGACGCCGAGACCTTGCTCCGCGCCGATCCGGAGTTGAAAAAGTACCCGCCCCTGAAAGCGATCCTGGAAGGGGACGGAGCGCGAAGGCAATCGCTGGCGTCGGTCAGTTAGGAAATTTCCATATCCTGCTGACGCATGATTCTGCGATCCCGGAGGGATCGAAGCCGGTAGCCGGTGGTTGAGCGAAGCGACACCACCGGTATAAAGTGAGATACAATGGCGCTCCGCGCTCCAGATGTCTTCCCGATGGGACCAGGCCGGAGCGCGCTTCGGTTTTGCTAATGCACCGCCGCCGGGGCATTTTGCAGCGTGGCGCTCACCAAATCCTCGACAGCCGCCTTCCCGGAATCGGCACCGCTCCCATCGCCCCGCGGATCGCCCGGATAGCGTCCACCGCTCATGCCTGAATAAGGATTGGCGTCAGCCGAACGCTCCGGGGTCGCACAACCGGAAAAAAGACAAACTGCCAAAAGCCCCGCCGCGATACACAGACCATGCAGGCGCTTTTTCATGGGAGA
Source organism: uncultured Verrucomicrobium sp. (assembly GCA_903889845.1). GTDB lineage: Bacteria > Verrucomicrobiota > Verrucomicrobiia > Methylacidiphilales > GAS474 > GAS474. Next base: position 6,835 of record CAISZB010000217.1, read on the forward strand.
AACCCTAATTCCCCCCCATCGCCGCGCCCATCATCCCGCCACCCTCCCACGACTGCGGCTTATTCCACGGGATAGAGGAAACCTTGTTCCCGTTGCCATCGACGTCGGACGACGCCGGATCTCCGGTCTTCGGCGACGAGGCACACCCCGCCAAGGCGACGAGGGCGGCGGCCGCAAGGAAAAGGAAAAATCGGTTCATAACCCGGAACGGTAGCCCATCCCCGGCAGGAATCAATTCTGGACGTCGTCGCCGGGCTGGAACTGGACGTTGGGGTCCTTGATCGAGTCGACGAGGATGTCGGCCACGGCGGTGTTGCCCGTCGTGGAGGTCACGCGGACGCGGCCGATGACGGCCTTGTTCCGGGAGACGATCAACTCGCCGTTCTCGACGACGCCCTGGCGGTCGCCGATGTTGAGGACGACGAAATTCCAATTCCGGTTCACGCTGACAATCTTGCCCGTGATGCCGGGAGGCATGTCGCCGGTCTGGCGGCGCTTCAGGATATCGTTGAGGCGATCGACCTCGGCCTTCTGCTTGTCGCGGGCGTCCTCGGCCATCCGCTTGTCCTTGTCCAGGGCGTCGGCCTTCGCCTGGGCGGCCTTGACGGCGTCGGACTGCTGGTTCGCGACCCGCTTCGCGTCGTCGAGTTGGGCCTGGGCCGCCGTCGCCTTGGTCTGCGCATCGCGCACCTTCCCCTCAAGGTCCGTCGCCTTGTCCTGGGCGGCGGAAAGATCGCGCTTCGTCTGCTCCAGGCTCTGCTGCGTCGTGGTCAGCTGTCCCTTCGTGTCGTCGAGGGTCGACTGGGCCTGCTTGAGATCACCCTGCGCCTTGGTCAAGGCGGTCTTCGTGGTCGCCAGTTGCTGTTCGGCAGCGGCTTTGCCATTCAAGGCATCAGTTTTCTGCTGGTTCAGCAGATAACCGATCCCTCCACCGGCAAGGCTCAAAAGAATCGAGATAACGAGCAAGATACGGACGAGCATCGGGGGAAAATAGCTGAGTTACTACGTGTTTGTATAGAAAAAAACGCAACTGCGGTAAAAGAGACAACCCCTACTTTGGCCATCTTTTTTTCGCCTGTCGGAACTCTTCTTCGAAATTTTCAGCGACGTGCCGCATTTCAGCCTCCAGCCATTCCGGAGAGAGGCAATACGCCCCCAGCGATTCGACCGTCGTCTTCTCCCCGCCGTCGGCGGTGATCACGGTAATCTCGCTCCGATCCTTGCGACTCGCAACCAGGGCCTCGATCACACTGTCGGCCGTCTGACCCGCCTTCGAGTAGGCGACGACGATATCCCCCGGCCGCTTCGGCTCCGGCGTCCCCGCCTTCCCGTCAAAAACCACGGTGACCTCCCACGAGCCCATGTCGTGGAGGTTCCGCAGCCGCCGCACGAGCTCCTCCCGGGCATTCCGGGGCTGCCTGCGGTGGAGGCCCAGGAGGTCGGGCCAGGAGTAGATCACGCTGTGGCCGTCGATGACCAGGTAGCGGGGCATGGGAGGAATCCTTTTTCCGGGACACAAAAAAGGCGAAACCGGGAACCCCGATTCCGCCTTCCTTCATCCGGTGGAAAAGCGATGACTCAGGCGACTACTTCTTCGCCTTCGCCGTGCCCGAGGTCGCGGGGGCGGCCGTCTTCGCTTTTGCCTTTTTCCGCTTCAGGTAATCCTTGCGGCGGTTCCGTTTCTGAATCTTGTTCGTTTGCTGTCCCATCCCCTCTTGATAGAGATGAGCCTGGAGTTGGCAAGACCGGAAGAGAAGTTACACTGCGGCGATGCCTCTTTCCCCGGCCCGCCCCACCCGCTGGCAGACCGGTCTTTTCTTGTCCCTGCTGGCCCTCGCCCTGCTGCTGGCCTACAGCGACAGCTTCACCGGCCCCTACCTCTTCGACGACACGAAGGCGATCCCCGACAACGCCACGATCCGCCACCTGGGCACCGCCTTCATCCCGCCCACCGCCCACGGGAACACCGTCGGCGGGCGCCCCCTGCTCAACCTCTCCCTAGCCCTCAACTTCGCGCTGAACCGGGCCCTCTTCGGCTCCGGCCTCGACACCACGGGCTACCACCTCGTCAACCTCCTCATCCACTTCGCCGCCGCCTCCACCCTCTACGGCCTCCTGTGGCGGACCCTCCTCCGTACGCCCTGCGCCGGCCTCGCCTTCCCTGCCGCCGCCGGGGCCGCCCTCCTCTGGGCCCTCCACCCCGTCCAGACCGAGGCCGTCACCTACATCGTCCAGCGGGCCGAATCGCTCGCCGGGCTCCTCCTCCTCCTTTCCCTCTACGGCTTCGTCCGCAGCGTCGAGAAGGAGGAGGGGGAGAAAACGGAACCCCACGCCCGCCGCTGGCAAATCCTCTCCGTCGCCGCCGCCGCCCTCGGCATGACGGCGAAGGAAACCGTCGCCGTCCTTCCCTTCCTCGTCTGGCTCTACGATCGGGCCTTCGTGACGCAGTGCCCCGGCTTCCTCGCCCCCCTCCGCCGCCGCCCCCGTTACTACGCCGCCCTCGCCGCCACCTGGCTCCTCCTCCTCCTCTGCCTGAGCCTGAACCCGGGGCGCGGGAACACCGCCGGGTTCGAGATCGCCATGCCGTGGTGGCGCTACGGCCTCGCGGAGTTCCACGCCGTCGTCCACTACCTCCGCCTCGTCGTCTGGCCCCACCCCCTCGTCTTCGACTACGGGGAGACCTTCGTCCCCCAGCCCCCCCTCTCCCGCACCCTCCTCCAGGCCCTGCCGTGGATCGCCATCCTCCTGCCCCTCCTCGCTCTCTGCGGCTGGGCCGCCGTCCGCCGCCCCCGGATCGGCTACGCCGGGATCTGGTTCTTCCTCATCCTCGCGCCGACCTCGACGATCCTCCCCCTCTACGACCCCGTCTGGGAACACCGCCTCTACCTCTCCCTCGCCCCACCGCTCCTGCTGATCTCCCTCGGCCTCTGCCAGGGACTCGGCCACCGGGCGGTCTGGGCCTTCGCCCTCCTCACCGTCCTCGCCGCCGGGGCGACCTTCGCTCGAAACCTCGTTTGGCGGAACGAAGTCGTCTTCTGGAGCGACTCCGTCGCGAAAGTCCCCGACAACCACCGCTCCCAGAACAACCTCGGCACCGCCCTCTGCCGCGCCGGGCGTCTGCGGGAAGCCGAGGCCCACCTGCTGCGGGCGACCGAACTCCGCCAAAACTACGCCGAGGCCTGGAACAACCTCGGCACCGTCCTCTACCTGGAAAACCGCCACGTCGACGCCGAGGCCGCCCTCCGCGAAGCCCTCCTCCTCAACCCCGTCTACGTCGATGCCCACAACAACCTCGGCTCCGTCCTCCTCGCCACCGGCCACCCCGACCTCGCCGGGCAGGAATTCGCCGCCGCCGCCACGATCGCCCCGCGCCAGCCCGACGCCTACCTCAACCTCGGCTTCCTCTGCCTGAAGACCGGCCGCCCCGCCGAGGCCCTCTCCGCCTTCGAGGCCGCCCTGCGCCTCGCCCCCGACCATCCCCGCATCCACGCCGGGATCGGCATCGCCCTGGCGCTCCTCCACCGGCCCGACGAGGCCGCCCGCTTCCTCCGCCGCGCCCTCCAGCTCAACCCCAACGATGCCGAGGCCCGCGAGCAGCTTGACCGCCTCCATCTTTCTCGAAAGGATATTTGACCTATGTCTGCGGATATTGCGCCCCATCTCCCCTGGCTCCCCCTCCTGCGCGAAGCCCTCCCCACCCTCACCGTTTTCACCGAAAAGGAAGACCTCCTCCCCTACGGCTTCGACGGCACCGCCGTCCTCCAGTCCTACCCGGCGGCGGTCGTCTTCCCGACCTCGACGGAAGAAGTCTCCGCCCTCCTCCGCTTCGCCTCGGCCCACGGCCTCCCCGTCGTCGCGCGCGGCAGCGGCACCGGCCTCTCCGGCGGCAGCGTCCCCATTTCGGGCGGGGTCTGCCTCGTCCTCTGCCTCGTGAAGATGAACCGGGTCCTCGAAGTCGACCGGAAGAATTTGACCCTCCTCGCCGAGGCCGGGACCGTCACCCAAAGGATCGCCGAGGAGGCCGACAAGCTCGGCCTCTTCTACCCGCCCGACCCCGGCTCGATGAAAATCTCCACCATCGGCGGCAACGTCGCGGAGAACTCCGGCGGCCTGCGCGGCCTCAAATACGGCGTCACGAAGGACTACGTCATGGGCCTCCAGGTCGTCCTCGCCGACGGCAGCGTCCTCTTCACCGGGAACAAATGCGTGAAGGACGTCGCCGGGTACACCCTGCGCGACCTCTTCATCGGCTCCGAGGGGACCCTCGGCATCGTCACGCAGGTCCTCCTCTCCCTCCTGCCGAAGCCCGCCTCGCGCAAAACCCTCCTCGCCGTCTACGGCACCATGGAAGCGGCGGCGGAGACCGTCTCCGCCATCATCGAGGCGAAGATCATCCCCTGCACCCTCGAATTCCTCGACCAGGTCACCATCGGCTGTGTCGAGGACTTCGCAAAGGTCGGCCTCCCGCGCGACGCCGCCGCCGTCCTCCTCATCGAGACCGACGGCCACCCCGCCGCCGTCGAGGAAGAGGCCGCGACCATGGCCGACCTGGCCCGCCGCAACGGCGCCCTCCGAGTCGAGGTCGCCCAAAGCGAGGCCGAGGCCGCGGCGCTGATGACCGCCCGCCGCAGCGCCTTCTCCGCCCTCGCCCGCGTCGCCCCCACCACCATCCTGGAGGACGCCACCGTCCCCCGGAGCGAGCTCGCGAAGATGATCACCTTCATCCGCGGCGTCGCCGAGCGGCACCAGCTGAAAGTCGGCACCTTCGGCCACATGGGCGACGGCAACCTCCACCCCACCTTCCTCACCGACGAGCGGAACGCCGAGGAAATGCACCGCGTCGAGGCCGCAATGAAGGAGATCTTCGACAAGGCCATCGAGCTGGGCGGTACCATCACCGGCGAGCACGGCGTCGGCCTCGCGAAGAAAGACTTCCTGCGCGGCGCCCTGGGCGACCTCAACCTCGACGTCATGCGGCGAGTGAAGCGGTCCCTCGACCCCCAGGGCCTCCTCAACCCCGGCAAGATCTTCGATCTGGAGGAAAAACAGCCATGAGCGCCGTCCCCAAACTCGCCCTCGCGCTGAAGCAGCTCGGCTACGCCGACCTCCAGCAGTGCATGCATTGCGGCATGTGCCTCCCCACCTGCCCCACCTACACCGCCACGTTGAACGAGCGGCAGAGTCCCCGAGGCCGGATCGCCCTCATGCGCGCCGTCGCCGACGAGCGGATCGAGGCCACCCCCGCCTTCGCCGAGGAGATGTACAACTGCCTCGGCTGCCTTGCCTGCCAGACCGCCTGCCCCGCCGGGGTCGGCTACGGCAGCCTCCTGGAAACCGCCCGGGCCGAGGTCGAGGAAAAAGGCCTCCTCGCCACGCCCCGCCGGAGCCTCGTCCGCTGGTTCCTCATCCGCCTCGTCTTCACCCGGCCCCGGCTCCTCCGCCTCGTCGGGCGCTCCATCCGGCTCTGGACCGCCTCGGGCGGGAAGAAACTCTTCCGCGCCCTGGGCCTTCCCCGGCTCCTGCCGAAGTACCTCCGCGACCTCGAAGCCCAGACCCCCGAGGGCCGGGCACAGTTCTCCGACGCACTCATCGCCGCCGTCGAAAAACCGGAGGGGATTCCCCGCCACCGCGTCGGCCTCCTCACCGGCTGCGTCCAGGACCTCCTCTACTCCGAGATCAACCGCGACACCGCCGAGGTCCTCCTCGCCAACGGCTGCGAAGTCCACACCCCCCGCCTCCAACCCTGCTGCGGCTCCCTCCACGCCCACAACGGCGACATCGAAGCGGCCAAGGGACTGGCGAAGCGGTTGATCGACCTCTTCCCCCTCGAAGGGGAAAACGCCCTCGACGCCGTCCTCTCCAACGCGGGCGGCTGCGGCTCCCACCTCAAGGAATACGGCCACCTCCTCTCCGACGATCCCGCCTACGCCGCGAAGGCCGCCCTCTGGTCGAAGAAATTCAAGGACATCCACGCCTGGCTCGCCGAGACCGGCATCCGCCCTCCGAAGATGGAAACCGAGGGGCCCCCGTGCCGCGTCACCTACCACGACTCCTGCCACCTCTGCCACGGGCAGAAAATCGCGAAAGAGCCCCGCGCCTTATTGAAAGGGATTCCCGGCCTGGAGTTGGTCGACCTGCCGGAGGCCTCCTGGTGCTGCGGCAGCGCCGGGGTCTACAACATCACCCGTCCCGAGATGGCCGCATCCCTCCGCGACCGGAAGATCGGCCACATCGCCGAGACCGGCGCTACGGTCGTCGCCCTCGCCAATCCCGGCTGCCATATCCAGGTGGAGAATGGGGCGCGGCTGCGCGGTCTCCACGTCGAGGTCGCGCATCCACTCAGCCTTTTGGCCAGGGCGTATCGGAGGGAGCGGGGAGACGCGAAGTTATAGGTACGGCCCTTCGGGGCTGGGTACAATCGCTTCGCTTCCCTGTACAGCTCCAGGCCCACCGCGCGTTTGAACGAATGGAGGGCGTGCCGCCCTCCAAGCCTCCCTGCTCTGATACGGCGCGGGAAGAAAGACGCGTC
>CAISZB010000218.1 GCA_903889845.1 uncultured Verrucomicrobium sp.
CCCTTGATCCGCGGGTCATCGATGACCCGATTCACCTGGTCGTGCGAAATCAACAAGTTCGTATAGGCACCAGACGGCGCTCCCGCCTCACGCCACAGTTCCGCAAAGGCGATGGCGCACTGAGGAACGCACCCGGCGTGCTTCACCAGGACGACGTTGCCCGCCATCAGATTGGGCGCGGCAAAACGGGCTAGTTGGTAGTAGGGGAAATTCCACGGCTGCACGCCGAAGAGGACGCCAAACGGGGCATGTTCAATCACCGCATCGCCCGCCACCGTGGGAAGAGGCCGCGAGGCGAGAAATGTTTCGGCATGCTTCGCATAGTAATGAAGAATGTCGGCACTCAGCAGCACCTCTCCGCGGGCCTCGTTGATGAGCTTCCCCATTTCCAGCGTAATAATGGAAGCAAACTCATCGATGCGAGCACAGAGGATATCCGCCGCCATATCGACCACGGCAGCCCGTTCGGCAAAGGGCGTCTGCCGCCAATGATCAAAACACCCTGCCGCCGTTTCAATCGCCTTCTCCAACTGCAAATCGGTTAATTCCTCGAACGCTTTGACTGTTTTCCCATCGTACGGGTTGATGCTTTGGTAACTCATGATCTATTTCTGGCCGCATCCTCCCTCACCTTCGGCCTCCTCACCATGGGGTGTAACCCTACTCGTCCATTGAGGGCCCGATGGGCTCCTCGATGATTTCGGCTCGATTGGCCGTGTCTGTGGAGATCGCCGATTTCTTCCCTTCGAGGGGAACTTCGCCTCCCTCGTTTTCCCATCGCTCGATCGCTCGTTTCTTCATGCTTTGCCGAAAACCGATGGAAGCATCGGACGCCGCTTCCCGTGGGGCTTCCGGGATGGAATTCCACTGGGCCAGAACCGGAACTTCAGGATGATGGGGATCGTAGCCCAGAATACTGATCGATCCGGTTCCTAGAACGAAATGCTGCCCGTCTTCGACCGGCAATCCGATCCAGCGGGCCGCAAAACAGCACCCGAACTGGCCGTGCGAAAAGAGGGCGATATTGCCACTCAGCGTGCGGAGATGTGCGATCAACCGATCGGCACGCTCCCTCACCTCCTTCGGCCCCTCTCCTCCCGGGCAACCGTCACGGAAAAGATCCCAATCAGGCCTCGCCTTGCGGATATCGGCGGAGTGCCGACTCTCGTAGTCTCCATAATCCCACTCCGCCAGATCGGGAGCGATTTCGGCGGAGACCGCCAATCCGGCCAGGGCGCAGGTTTTCCGCGCCCGTCGTCGCGGGCTGGTGAAAACCCGGGTAAAGGTCACGGCGGACAGATTTCCTTGGAGCCGGAGGGCCTCCTGCTCGCCGCGGTCGGTCAAGGGAAGGTCGGTGGTACTGGTGTGCCGGCTGGTGATCGACCAGGCGGTTTCTCCGTGCCTCATGAAATAGAGACGCAGGGGGAGTGGTTCAGGCATAGATTTCCTCGGTTTTCGAGAGGCGTGTAGGATTAAGGTCGAGCAGCCGATCGACCGACCTCGAGATCATCAGCTCCTCGTCCGTATGGATGACCCTCACCTGCACCGCCCCGCGGCGGCGATGATTCAATGAAATGACTCCCGCGCTCTGCCCGTTCGGCTTCGGGTCGAGGTGGATTCCCAGAAAGTCGAGCCCGTCGCAGATGCGCTCCCGCACGAGGGCCGAATTTTCACCGATCCCCCCGGCGAAGACCAAAGCATCGACTCCCCCCAGGGCGGAGGCAAAGGAACCGATGCCCTTCTTTGCCTGATAACAAAAGAGCGCCACCGCCTCGGCGGCTCGCACATCGCCGGCCTCCCTCGCAATCAAATCCCGCACATCGGGGCTCGTCCCCGAAACGCCCAACAGTCCCGACTCGTGATTCACCATGCGCTGGAACCGCACCGCCGACATCCGCTCCTTCCTGGCCAGAAAGCCGATCACTCCCGGATCGAGGTCGCCCGAGCGCGTTCCCATCATCAACCCCGATGCGGGAGTGAATCCCATGCTGGTGTCGATACTCTTGCCATGGAGAACGGCGGCCAGACTGGCGCCGCTTCCCAGATGGGCCAGGATCACCCGCCCTTTCGCCACCACGGGATCGAGGCGCGCCAGCTCCTCCATCAGGTAAGCGTAGGAAAGGCCATGGAAGCCATACCGCACCACCCCTTCGGCCTCATACCGCCTCGGAATCGGCAGCAACCGGGCGACCTGCGGCATCGTGCGGTGGAAAGCCGTATCGAAGCATGCAACCTGCGGCAGTTTGGGATGGCGCTTCCGGAACGCCTCGATCAGCCCGAGTTCCCGGCGCAGGTGCTCGGGATCATATGGCATGATGTGGCGCAGCTCGGTCAAGAGCTTGGGGGTGACCCGTTCCGGTTGGGAATGGGCCATGCCATGCACCACGCGGTGGCCGATGGCCCGGACTGCCCGAAAAAGAGGCTGCTGTTCGAGCCAATCGAGCAGGAAGCCCGCCGCCATGTCGTGATCGGGAACGGCGAGGCGAAGCGGCACCATCGGCTGGCCGAGATCCTCCGCATGGTTGACGATCAAATTCGTGCCGCTCAGACCGATGCGGTCGATCTTGCCGTCGAGTTTCCGCTTCGGAGTCTTTCCCGCCTCATAGATCGCAAAACGGATGCTCGACGAGCCCGCATTGATCGTCAGCAGACAGGGCGGCATTGATTTCATCATGCGTAAGTGGAACGTCCCCATTCCATTTCGACCTATGCTTCCAGAGGATGCCCGTTCTCCTTCGGCACGATGGCCCGTTCCGGCCCCAGCCCCATGCTCAACGCCGTCATTCCGGCCAGCCCGCCAAGCTGCATGCTCTCCACGGCCGTACTGGGGACGATGACGATGGTGGAGTTTTCCTTCAGCCCCTCATAAAGCATGTTCATCGCCCGCAGATGGAAGGCGACCGGGTTGTTCTCGTAATGCTTTCCGGCCTCCGCAAATTTCTCCGCGATCTGCCGCTCGGCGTCGCCCAGGATCACCCGGGCTTGCCGCTCCCGTTCCGCCTGGGCCTGCATCGACATCGCGTTCTCCAGGCCCGCGGGGATCAGCACATCCTTCACCTCGACAGAAATGACATTGATGCCCCAGGGCTCGGTCCGCTCATCGATGATCTTCTGCAAGAGGGCACTGATCTTGTCTCGGCCTTCCAGCATGTCCGAAAGCATGGTTTTGCCGATCACGTCGCGCAGGGCGGTCTGGGAGGCCCACCCGATGGCGCTTTGATAATCGGCGACCGCAAGGGCGGCTTTCTTCGGATCGAGCACTTTCCAAAACAGCACGGCGTCGACGTCGACCGGCACCGTGTCCTTGGTCAACGTTTTCTCCGCCTTGAAGCCCGTCGTGATCACGCGGGTATCGATCCAGTAGGGAATCGCATCGACGACCGGAATGATGAAAAAGAGCCCGGGTCCCCGGAGGGAATGAAACTGTCCCAGGCGCAGGATCACGGCCCGGTCCCACTGATCGGCGACCTGGATCGAAGAGGCGGAGATCACGGCCACAATGAAGGCACCGATCCCGATCAACGCCACCTCCGCAGTGAACACTCCACCACCTCGCGTATAGGCGAGGGCGACCCCGGCCCCTGCAATGACCAGGAATATCAATATCGCCAAAGATCGGTTTTGTTTCATTGGCTTGATCCAACACCATCTCCCCCCCGACTGCCATGGGGTGTATCCCTACTCTTCTCTCCGCGAGGCGGCGGGCGAAATCTGAGCAAGTTTCTCCCACAACGCCTTCTCTTCGGCGGTGATCGCCTTGGAAATCTTGATCGCGACGACCACGTAAAGATTCCCCGCCCCTCCTTCTTTTCCTTGAGGCAGACCGTGCTTGGGAACGCGCAACTGTTGGCCGCCATTCGTCCCGGGAGGAATGCGGACCCCCACCTGTCCCGTGAGCGTTTGGATCTTCGCCGTCGTCCCCAGGACGGCCTCCCATGGGGCCAGATCGAGGTCGTAATAGAGATCGGCACCCCTCACCCGAAAATCGGGATGGGCCGCCAACCGGACCCGGAGATAGAGATCGCCGGATTTGCCCGCGCCGCCACCCTCGCCGCCCTTGCCGGCAACACGAATCCGTTGCCCCTCCCTGACTCCGGCAGGGATTCTTACCTTAAAGTGGCGCACTTGAGCCTCGCCGCTCCGAGACGGATCGCTTTGAAGGGAAATATCCCGAACGGCCCCCTTCAACACCTCGTCGAGGGTCACCAGGATATCTCCTTCGATATCGTTCCCGGGCGTCGCGTCGCGCGATTGAGTGAATCGCCCGGAGCCCCCTTCCTCCTCGTCGAAGGAAAATCCCGATCCGCCGCTTCGGGCAAAGACCTCTTCGAAAAAATCGCTGAACCCGGTGCCGCCGAAGTGGAAGCCTTCCGTCTGCCTGCCGTTCGACGCATAGGCATGACCGCGCGGCGACGCTCCCGGGGGAGGCGGATAGGCGGCTCCTTCCTTCCAGTTCGCGCCCAGTTCATCGTAGCGTTTCCGTTTTTGGGGATCGCTCAGGACTTCATGGGCCTCGTTGATTTCCTTGAACTTGGCTTCTCCGGACTTCTTGTCCTTCGCCACGTCGGGATGATATTTCCTGGCGAGCTTGCGGAAGGCCGACTTGATCGCCTCATCCTTCGCATCACGGGGCACCCCCAGCGTGGCGTAATAGTCTTTGAACTCAACGGACATACTGGCGCGGTCTACTGGCTATGGTCGTTGACGATCACCTTGGCCGGGCGAAGGATTCCCTCCCCCCGATGGTACCCCTGCTGGACGATTTCGAGGATCACATGATCGAGTTGGGCCGCCTCATGACGCGAACCGATCGCCTCATGACGCTGCGGGTCGAAGGGCTTGCCCAGACTCGCCTCCGCTTCGATGTCGCGACGTCGCAGGAGTTGCCGGAACTGTTGCAGGATCATCTCGACCCCTTGGAGCAACTGTACGAACGTCGTATCGGGTCCCACGGCGAGGGCCCGCTCCAGGTTGTCGATCACCGGCAAGAGTTCCTGGATCAACTCCTCTTCTTTGGCGACGGACCGCCGGTCCGCCTCCTGTGCCGTCCTTTTCCGGAAGTTGTCGAAATCGGCAGCCAGACGAAGATAGCGATCCTTCTGCTCCGCCAACTCCTTCGTCAAAGAATCGGGGGACGCCACCTCGGTCGGGTTCGAAACGCCACTCTCCGGCAATACGGGGGAAGGCGGATGCTTGTGACTCATAAAAAACCTTCCTAGTGCGTGGGTTGTTCATCGACGACTTCCGCGTCGATCACCTCGCCCTCGGTCGGAGGAGGACGGGTGCCCCCCTTGGGCTGATTTCCTCCCTGGCCCTGATTTTTGGACGCCGAGGCCTTATAGAGCGCGGCGGAGGCGGCCTGCCACACCTGGGTCAGGTGCTCCCCGGTCGCCTTGATATCGGCGACATCGTCCCCCTTGAGGGCCTCCTTGACCTTTTGCGCCGCCTCTTCGATCTGCGCCCGGTCGCCTACGGAGAGTTGACTCCCGTTTTCCTTGAATAGTTTATCGGAGCGATAGACCGCGCCGTCCGCTTCGTTGCGCGCCTCGATCTCCCCGCGCTTCTTCTTGTCGTCATCGGCGTGGAGGTCGGCATCCCTCCGCATCCGGTCGATTTCCTCCTTGGCCAGGCCGCTGCTGGCGGTGATCGTGATTTTCTGTTCCTTGCCGGTTCCCCGATCCTTGGCCGTGACGCTCAGGATGCCGTTGGCGTCGAGATCGAACGAGACCTCGATTTGGGGAATCCCGCGGGGCGCCGGGGGAATATCGGTCAACTGGAAGCGGCCGATGGTCTTATTGTCTTTGGCCAGCGGGCGCTCTCCCTGCAGGACGTGGACCTCCACGCCCGGCTGGTTGTCGGCCGCCGTGCTGAAGTTCTCCGACTTGTGCGTCGGAATGGTCGCATTGCGTTCGATCAGGGGAGTGAAGACCCCGCCCACCGTCTCGATGCCGAGCGAAAGCGGCGTCACGTCGAGCAGGACAACGTCCTTCACGTCGCCCTTGAGGATTCCGGCCTGGATGGCCGCGCCGACGGCGACGACTTCGTCGGGGTTGACGCCCTGGTGCGGCTTCTTGTCGACCAGCGACCGGGCCGTTTCGACCACGCGGGGCATCCGGGTCATCCCGCCCACCATCACCAGTTCGTCGACCTTGTCGGCCGTGATCCCGGCATCCTGAAGACACTTCTTCACCGGCGCCAGCGTCCGCTCGAAGAGATCCTCGCATAATTGATCCATCTTCGCCCGGGTCAGCTTCAGGTCGATGTGCTTCGGCCCGCTTGCGTCGGCGGTGATGAACGGCAGATTGATCCCGTATTCAATCGTGCTGGAAAGGGCGATCTTCGCCTTCTCCGCCTCTTCCTTGATCCGCTGCAGGGAGTCGGGCTGCTTGCTCAGTTCCATGCCGTGGGTCTTTTTGAATTCGGCCAGAATCCAATCCATGATGCGGGCGTCCCAATCGTCGCCGCCCAGATGGGTGTCGCCATTGGTCGCCTTCACCTCGAAGACGCCGTCGCCGATGTCGAGGATCGAGATGTCGAAGGTCCCCCCGCCCAAATCATAGACGGCGACAACCTCGTTCTTATTCTTGTCGAGGCCGTAAGCCAAGGAAGCCGCCGTCGGCTCATTGATGATCCTCAGCACCTCCAGCCCGGCGATGCGCCCCGCGTCCTTGGTCGCCTGCCGCTGGGAATCGTTGAAATAGGCGGGGACCGTGATGACGGCCTGGGTGATTTTCTCGCCCACCCGCATCTCCGCGTCGGCCTTCAGCTTCGAAAGCACCATCGCCGCGATCTCGGGCGGACTGAAC
>CAISZB010000219.1 GCA_903889845.1 uncultured Verrucomicrobium sp.
CTGCTCCGCCGTCAGGCCGACGGAGAGCTTCATGAACTTCTGCATGTAAATCGTGAAGACGTAAAAGGCGAGCGTCCCGCCCATCGTGAGGCCGAAGACGATCGCCACCTCCCGGGGATAGCGGGCCAGCGTCCGAAGGTTGTTCTCCTTTTTCGCATTCACCTTCTCCTTCACCTCCAGGAACTGCTCCGTCTCGTAGAGGGTGCGGCGCATGACGGCCCCGATGATCGAGAGGAACGCCCCGATCACGAACGGGATCCGCCAGCCCCACGCGCGGAGCTCGGCAGGCGTCAGGATGGCCTGCTGGAGGAGCAGGAGCACGAAGATGGCGCAGAGCTGACCGCCGATGAGGGTGACGTACTGGAAGCTCGAATAGAATCCCCGGTTCTTCTTGTCGGCTACCTCGCTGAGGTAAGTGGCGCTCGTCCCGTATTCGCCGCCCAAGCTCAGGCCCTGGATGATGCGGGCCAGCGCCAGGACCACCGGCGCCATCACCCCGATCGAGCCGTACGTCGGGCAAAAGGCGATGAGGACGGAGCCGAAGCACATCATCAGCACCGAGAGCATCAGGGCGCGGCGGCGACCGTAATGATCGGCCAGGAAGCCGAAGAGCCAGCCGCCGAAGGGCCGGGCCAGGAACCCGGCGGCGAAGAGGACCGCCGCGTTGAGCTGCTGCGCGATCTCGTCCCCGTCGGGGAAGAACGACTTCGCGAAGTAGAGCGCGAAGGCCGAGTAGGTGTAGAAATCGAACCACTCGATCAGGTTCCCGACCGATCCGATGAAGATGGCCTTGATCCTGCGCGCTTTGTCGGCGCCTTCTCTCAACATGCTCACATCCATAAGAGTGATATTACGACTCTTGCACACGGAAGCAAATGTGTGCCTCAAAAATACCGAAAAGACCTCAGGGGGGCGCGAAGAGGAAGGCCCCCCCTTCGGGGCAGGGCAGAATCGCGCTTTGCGCCGGTCCCGAAGGGCCGCTAGGCCCTTCGCCCCCCCCTGAAAAACAAAAAGGACGGACCTTGCGGTCCGTCCTTTGAAAAGAGAGCGGTCTTGAACCGCACGCGACTAAGGCTCCGGGCGGGTCTTGCGGAGGGCGAGGACGCGGTCCCCGTCCTTCCACTGACCGCGCTTCTTGAGCAGGTCGACGCGCTCGAAGCGCTTGAGGACGTTCCGCTTGGTGGCCGTCGCCGAGGACGTGCGCAGGCTGCGATGCTGTGACATGATATGACTCCTGTATCCTGAAAAAATTCGTCTTTCCCGACCGGTGGGGAGACGGTCTCCTTCCCAATCGGGTCCGTCAGAATGCCCGTGCCGGGAAAAATGTCACGCAGTTTCTTAAGCCATCCTAATCCCGGTCGGCGGGGGGCAGCGTGTCGGTGTCGAGGGCCCCGGAAAGGGACCCGCCCGGCTCGACGATAATTTCATGCGTGAGAATCACCGGCGCCTCGACGTTCCCCTCCGGGAGAACGTGGATCTTCGACCGGGCGTAGATGTGGCGGGCCTTCAGGCGGCCATCGGCCTCCAGCAGATTCGTCCGGACCCGGTCGACCGCCGTCTCCGCCCCCCGGAGAACCCGGATCAGCGGGGCCATCAGCGCTCCGCGGACCGACCCCTTCCGGTTCAGGAAAATCGCCTCGATGGCCCGGATGCGGGCCGATTTGATCTCCCCGCTCACCGTCACGTTCCGGCCCCGGATCTCCGGGCCGCTGTAGCGGACATTCGCCTCGAAGACGACATCGCCGCTGGTGTGGACCCGCTGCCGGACGAAGCCCTCCAGCGTGTAGCTGCCGATGTTGAGGTGGCACCCGCAGGAGGAGCAGACGGCGGAGAGGGCGTCCTCGTAGACCTTCTGCTCCGTCTCGCACTGGGGACAGCGGATGAGGCGGGAGGGCTTCTGCTTGCGAAGGCGTCGGCCGGAGTTCCCCTTCGCCTCCAGGGAAAAATACTGGTTGCAATGGCGGCAGACAGTCGAGATCGCCTCGGCCGGTTCCTGCTGCTCCCCCTGGCAGTGGGGGCAGGTCACCACGATCCGGCCCGGAGGAGGCGGCAGGCTTTCGGAAGGGGGCGCCTCGCTCATAGTCTACCGCACGCCTCCCACGCCTGTCCTGAAGCCGAAAAGGGAGAGGCCCCGCCGCACCAGATCGGCCAGCTCGAAGCCGACGCCGACGTTGAGCACCGGCGCCGTGGGCGGCACCGCCGCCTTCCCGATGAGGAGGAGCGCCTTGATCCGCGCCCCCGGCTCGATCCGCAGGGAGCCGCTCCGCAGTTCCCCGTCGATCCGCGCCTCCTTCGAGACTTCCAGGTGGTCCCGGACGTTGACCTTGCCGCGCAGTTCGCACGAAATATGGGCGCTCCCGAACACGGTCAAGTCGCCGATGAGACGAAGCGCCGGGGGGAGGATGGTGGTGGAGACGTCCGCTTCCATTGCGAAGATACCGGTCTATTTATAAGCCACATCGTAACCCTGGCAAGAAATCGGCTTCAAAATTTTACTCAGACCGGGGCAAGATAAGGTTCCCGCCATGTTTTCCTCCCCCTCCTCCCGCGCCCACTGGTGGCGACGCCTCGCCGCGCTGCAGCCTGGGGACGAGGCCGGATTCGAGGCCGCCGCCCTCGAACTCTTCGCCTGGCAGTTCGCGCGAAACGCCCCCTACCAGGCCTGGTGCCGGGCCTCGGGCGTTTCCGAAGCGGAGTCCTTAACCTCCTGGCAGGCCATCCCCGCCGCACCGCAGGAACTCTTCAAGGAGAAAACCCTCTTCTGCCATCCGGCGAAGGCCGCCCGGGCCGTCTACCGGACCAGCGGGACGACGACGGGGAAGCGAGGCCTCCAACGCCTCCTCTTCCCCGACCTCTACCGCGCCGCCGCCCTCCGCATCGCCTCCACCCTCGGCCCCCTGGCCAAGACACCCAAGCGCCTCCCCCTCCTCTGCCTCACCCCGTCGCCGGAGGAGAACCCCCACTCCTCCCTCGCCGCCATGCTCGGCTTCTTCATCGCGGCCCGGGGCGACCGCCGCCGCTCCCGCTTCTTCGTCGAGGGGGACCGCCTCCTCCTCGATCCCCTGGCCGAGGCGCTGAAAAGGGCAGAAATGGAAGGCCGCCCCATCGGCCTCCTCGGCACCGCCTTCTCCTTCGTCCATTTTCTCGACTCCGGCCTCGGCCCATTCCGCCTGCCACCGGGGAGCTTCCTCCTGGAGACCGGCGGCTTCAAGGGCCGGAGCCGGGAAGTCGCCAAGCCCCGGCTCTACCGCGACCTCGCCGCCCGCCTCGGCCTCCCCGCCGCCTCCCTCTGGAACGAATACGGCATGACCGAACTGAGCAGCCAGGCCTACGCCAGCGGCCCCGCCGGGGAACACCGCGCCCCCCCCTGGACCCGCGTCGTCCCCATCGATCCCCGGACCGGGAAGATCGCCCCGAAGGGGAGGAAAGGCCTCCTGCGCTGGCTCGACCTCGCCAACGTCGACGGCGTCCTGGCGCTGGAGACCGCCGACCTCGGCCTCGCCACGGCGGGCAAGGGCCATTACCAGCAGTTCAAACTGATCGGCCGCCTCCCGCAGCTCCCCCGGCGCGGCTGCTCCCTCGACGCGGAGGAGTTAAAGCGATGAAAACCGCCAGACAACGCGCCGCCCTCCTCGCGCCCGTTTTCGGGACGAAAAAATCGACCCTCCTCGACTGGCTGCGGATCGAACTCGGTTCCGCCGACGCCCTCGACCGCTGGGTCCCGCACGTGCCGGAGATCGGCCTCGCCTCCCGCGCCGTCGCCCCCCGGACCCTCTACCACCTCTGCCCCGGGAACGTCCCCGACGCGGGCCGGGAAAGCCTTCTCATCGGCCTCCTCCTCGGTTCCCACAACGTGGCGAAGCTCCCGCGCGATCCCGGCGTCCGCCAGGCCCTCCGCGCCCTCGCCGCCTCCCTCCCCGGTCCGCTTCAACCCCTCCTCACCCTCCGCTCCGCCTTCCGTCCCGCCGACGTGGCGCGGGCCGACGCCGTGATCGCCTACGGCGGGGACGAGGCCGTCGCCGCCCTCCGCATCCACCTTCGTCCCGGCCAGACCTTCCTCGCCTACGGCCACCGCGTCTCCCTCCTCTGGCTCGGCCTCCTCCGGGCGGAGGACCGGGACTTCCGCGCCCTGGCCGCCGCCACCGCGCGGGACGTCGCCGCCCATCGCCAACTCGGTTGCCTCTCCCCCCAGGCCGTCTACCTGGCCCCCGGATCGGACTCGGTCGCCTTCGGCGCCGCCCTGGCCGAGGCGCTGGAGAAAGAACTCCCCGCCCGGCTCCCCCCGCTTCCCCTCTCCGAGGCCGCGGCGATTCGTCACGCCCGGCAGTCGGTCCGCGCCGCCGGGGGGCAGGTGATCGAAAGCACCCGGGGCCTCCGCTGGTCCATCCTCCTCGATCCCCGGCCCGCCTTCCGCGACGGCTTCGCCCACCGGACCGTCCCCATCCGCGTCGCCTCCCCGGAACAACTGAAGACGGCCTTGCGGCCCTTCCTCGGAAAAATCTCGACCGTCGGCCTGCGGTACCCGCTTTCCCGGCGGGACGAGGACCTCTTCCTCGCCCTCGGCGCGGAGCGGCTCTGCCCCGTCGGCCAATGCCAGTCCCCCCCCCTCCTCCGCCACCACGACGGACATCCCCGGTTGGCCGGCCTCGTGAAATGGGTTGACCGGGAGACCCTCCAACCCCGATAAAGCAGCGTGAAGATCACTCTCTGCAAAGATTTCGAATTCGAGGCCGCCCAGTCGATGCCCTCGTTCCCGGAAGGGCACAAGTGCCGCCGCCTCCACGGCCACAGTTACAAGGCGACGATCTCCGTCACCGGCGACGTCGATCCGAAGACCGGCGTCCTCTACGACCACGCCCGGATCTCCGAGGCGATGAAGCCGCTCCTCGCCCTCCTCGACCACAACCACCTCAACGAGATCCCCGGCCTCGAAATCGCCTCCATCGAGAACATCAGCCGCTGGATCTGGGTCCACCTCCAGCCGACGCTCCCGGAACTCTCCGAAATCGTCCTCCACGAAACCTCCGCCTCCCGCTGCGTCTACCGCGGGGATTAAAAAGTGTCCATGAGCGGCGACCTCCTCCCCCTCACCGCCTTCACGGCGGGGGTCGCCCTCCTCGCCGTCGCCCTCCTCTTTCCCCCCGGCCTTGCCCTGGCGTGGCTCCTGGCGCGGAAGACGTGGCGGGGGAAGGCGCTGCTGGAAACCTGCGTCGCCCTGCCCCTGGCCCTCCCGCCCGTCGTCACCGGGCTCCTCCTCCTCGTCCTCCTGGGCCGCCGCGGGCCGGTCGGCGGCTGGCTCCACGACCGGTGGGACATCGACCTCGTCTTCGCCTGGCCCGCCGTCGTCGTCGCCCTGGGGGTGATGGCCTTCCCCCTCTTCGTCCGCACCGTCCGCGCCGCGATCGAGGAAGTCGACCCCGCGCTGGAGCAGACCGCCCGCACCCTCGGCGCCGGGGAATGGCGGGTCTTCCGGACCGTCACGCTCCCCCTCTCCCGGCGGGGCTGGATCGCCGGGACCCTCCTCGCCTTCGCCCGCGCGCTGGGGGAATTCGGCGCCACGATCATGGTCGCCGGGGTCATCCCCGGACGGACGATGACCCTCTCCACCGCGATCTACCAGGACATCCTCCTGGGGAAGGACGGGGAGGCGTGGCAACTCGCCGCCGTCGTCGGCGCGATGGCCTTCGCCGCCCTCTGGCTCGGGGAACGGATCCAAAAAAGGAAAGGGAACACCCCATGAGCCACATCGGCCTCCGCTTCCTCGACCTCCGCCGCCATTACGGGAAGGACGCGGACGCCCCCGGCATCGCCACAGGGGACCTCCCCCTCGGCCCCGGCGTCACCGTCCTCTTCGGTCCGTCCGGCGCGGGAAAGACGACCCTCCTCCACGCCGCCGCGGGCCTCGACCGGCCCGACGCGGGGACGATCCTCTTCGGCAGCGAGACCTGGAGCGACGCCGCCTCCGGCCTCTTCGTCCCGCCCCGGCTCCGGCAGGTCGGCTACGTCCCACAGAACTACGCCCTCTTCCCCCACCTGACCGTGGAGCAGAACATCGGCTACGGGGCATTCCCCGGGAGCCAAAACCGGAAAGAACGGGAACCGGTCGGGGCGGCCCTCGCCCGCCTCGGCCTCGAAGGCCTGGAAAAGCGGCTCCCGGCGGAGCTTTCCGGGGGGCAGCGCCAACGCGTCGCCCTCGGCCGGGCGCTCCACCCGGGGCCGCGCCTCCTTCTCCTCGACGAACCCCTTTCCGCCCTCGACGCGCCGACGCGGGACCGGCTCCGGGGGGAACTCCGGGCCTTCCTGGTGGCGGCGGGCATCCCGGCCCTCCTCGTCACCCACGACCCGAAGGAGGCCGCCGTCCTGGGGGACGAGGTCGTCCTCCTCGACCGGGGGCGTGTCCTCCAGCGCGGCCCCGTCGGGGAAGTCTTCAACCGTCCGGCCAGCGTCGCCGCCGCCCGGATCGTCGGGGCCGACACCCTCGCCGAAGGCCAGGTGGAGGACTACCACAACGGAATGGCCCGGGTGCTCTGCGGCAAAACGTTCCTCCTGGCCGCCGCCCCCGAACTCCCCTCCGGGACCCACCGCGTCTACGTCTCGATCCAGGCGGGCGACGTCAGCCTCGCCCTCTACTCGGTCGAGCGCGGAGGGGGGATGCTCTCCGGACCGTCGGGCTCCGGTTCCGGTTCCGGCAGCAGCCCCCGGAACCGCCTCCCCGGGATCGTCCAAAAAATCGCCGAGGAAGGCCCCCTGGTCCGGGTCGAGATCGATTGCGGCTTTCCCCAAGGCATCCCGTTGAAGGCCCTCCTCACGAGGGAAGCCCGGGCCGAGTTGGCGCTAAGGGAGGGATTGCCGCTGGTGGCGTTGGTGAAGGCGCCTCGGGTCCATTTGATCGCGAGGGAGTAGGGGGGGCTTCGGAACCGAAGCGGCCTTCTCCCAATAGGGGTATAGGTGTATTGGCTCCGTCTCCCCACGCCGTACGTACCCTCGGAGATTCGGGGATTCAGCCGAGGCTGCCGCCTCGGGAGAAGAAGAGCCTCCACCGCGCGCTCTTCTCC
>CAISZB010000220.1 GCA_903889845.1 uncultured Verrucomicrobium sp.
AGTGCGCTCTGGAAGCTTTTCTCCTCCCGAGGCGCAGCCTCGGCTGAATCCCCGAATCTCCGAGGGTACGTACGGTGTGGGGAGACAGGACCAATACACCCAGACTCCTATTGGAAGAGGGAGAAGGCCGCTTCGGTTCCGAAGTCTCCCCCCATGGTGATTCCTCCCAAGGAGGTTAGATTCAGCGGAGTAGAACTCTCCTTGGGAGAATAGCCTATAGGGACGCGTCTTTCTTCCCGCGCCGTATCAGAGCAGGGCGGTTTGGAGGGCGGCACGCCCTCCATTCGTTCAAACGCGCGGTGCGCATGGAGGAGCTACAGGTAAGCGATAGCGATTCTACCCGGTCCCGAAGGGCCGTACCTATAACTTCGCGCCCCCTTCCCCCCCCCCCAGTCCGCCATTGCCACCCGCCCCCTCCCGGAGTAATCCTCTGCGATGGGCGACGACGCGAACATCACCTACACGCTGGAGACAATCCCGGAGCGCAAAGGGAGCGAAAAACTCTACGCCGTCATCGGCGATCCCGTCGCCCACTCCCTCTCCCCGCAGATGCACAACGCGGCGTTCCGGGCGCTGGAGCTGAACTCCCGCTACGTCAAAATCCGGCTGACGCCGGAGGAGCTTCGCGCGGGGATAGAGCAATTGCGGTTGAAAGGTTACTCCGGCTGGAACGTAACGGTGCCGCATAAGGTGGGAATGTTCGGATTAGTCGAATCGGAAAGGCTCAGCCCCGAGGTGCGTCTTGTTCATGCCGTGAACACCGTCCTTCACGATAACGGTTTGTTCGAAGGATTCAGTACGGATGGGCGAGGCTGGTGGGCGGCGGTTGAGGAAACGCTCCTGCCCAATCCCGGCCATCACCGCATCTTGATTGTCGGTGCGGGTGGCTCGGGGCAGTCCTTGGCTCTTTTTATTGCTTATTTTTGCACGGTCCAAAATACAACGGCTCGGTTAACGCTGACGAATCGCTCCGCTAACAAAGCTCACGCTATTGCCGACCTGATCGCGCAAAGGCATCCCGGAACATCTTGCGCTGTGGCCAAGACATCCGAAGAAATCTCCCATGCCATCTCCGAAGCCGATCTCATCATCAACACGACCTCGCTGGGTCTGAAGCCCGACGATGAGATTCCGATCAAACTACCCGACGATCTCTCCGGCAAATACGTCTACGACCTTATCTACAACCCTGCCGAGACGACGTTTCTCCGCACAGCGAAAGCAGCGGGAGCAAAGACAGCGAATGGACTCTCCATGCTGTTGTGGCAGGGTGCCTATGCTTTTCGCATTTGGCATCCCGGTTTGAGCGAGGAACAAAAAGCCATATCCCTCGCCGCCATGCGCTGCGCCCTCGAAGACGCCACCGGCCAGAAGCTCCCGGAACGCCCCGCTTCCTGACCCCCCTAAAAATCGTCTTTGAAACAGAGACCCTTTAGGGAAACATCCCTCCCGTCTTCCCCATGCACCTTCCCCCCTTCCCCACCCTCTTCCAGCAACCCGTTCCGCCGCTCTTCCTCGTCTTCCTCGCGGCGGTCGGGGGGTGCGTCGGCTCGTTCCTCAACGTCTGCATCTATCGCATCCCCCTCGGCCTCTCCGTCGTCCGGCCCGGGTCGCACTGCCATGCGTGCGGGCGGCCCATCCCGCCGCAGTGGAATCTCCCCGTCCTCGGCTGGCTCCTGCTCCGCGGGCGCGCCCGGTGCTGCGGCGTCCGGATCGACGTCCGTTACGCCCTCGTCGAGGCGGCGATGGCCCTCCTCGTCCCGCTCCTCTTCCTCCGCTACCCGCCCCTTTCCGCGACGGTCTTCGTCCTCTTCCTCTCCGGCCTGGTGGTGGCCAGCCTCATCGACATCGACCATTTCCTGATCCCGGACCGCCTCTCCATCGGCGGCGCCATCGCCGGGTGCCTCCTCGCCGCCCTCGTCCCGGCGATCCACGGCCCGGCCTATGACGGCCGCCCGTGGGCCGCGTTCAACCAGTCCCTCGGCGGGGCCTTTCTCGGCGGCTTCCTCCTGTGGGGCGTCGTCGTCCTCGGCTCGAAGGCGCTCAAGAAGGAGGCGATGGGCCTGGGCGATGTGAAGCTCCTCGCCGCCATCGGCGCCTTCCTGGGCTGGCAGGCGGTCCTCTTCGTCATCATGCTCTCCTCCTTCCTCGGCTCCGGCTTCGGCGGGGCGATGATCCTCCTGCGCCGCCAGGTCTGGGGCTCGCGCATCCCCTACGGGCCGTTCCTCGCGCTGGCCGCCGTGGTCTGGCTCTTCGGCGGCGGGACGCTGTGGCAGGTGCTCTTCCAGTGGTGGCGGCAGGGGATGGTGGGGATTTTGTGAGGGAGGGGGCGGGGGATGGCCGCCCTTCGGGACTGGGGAGAGGACCCGGGTGGGTCGCGACGGACGCACGTTGTAGGCTTCTGAGGGGTGCCCCCTCAG
>CAISZB010000221.1 GCA_903889845.1 uncultured Verrucomicrobium sp.
CCCGCTCACTGTCTCATTTTTCGACCGCCTTTTATAGGCTCCTCCCGGATAAGATGCTTTGGGTTGGGCGCGGAGTTCCGCAACGAGCTTGTTGAATTCCTCACGAGTAGGGGCAAGGCGCTCTTTGGTGTCGAGACGACGGCGCTTCTGTCCCTCGGCGGGATTGTCGATGAGGCACTGAATCGTGTGGGTGCCGTAGCGAAAAATCTGATTGAGGGTCTGGAGTTCGTAGTTGTAAGTGCGAGAGCTGATGGGGCGTCCAAGGCGGCTTTTCATGGAGCAACGCCGTGCTTTCCAGTCGTCGATATCCCGCCGAGTGATGGAGCGAGCTTCGCTGGTGCCGAAGAAGTGGTTGAGCTGGGTCACGCGGTCGCTGGAGGCGTCGAAGGTCGCAGTCGCCTGGTTGGGCTTGACTGAGGCCAGCCAAAGGGAGGCTAATTCCTGAAAGCGCAGGCTTTTATCCCCGGATTGGACGCGCTGGGTCTTTTTGCGGAAGTCGGCGAGACGGCGTTTGGCGAGGGCGTTGTCCGTCGTCCTGAGCGATTTCTTAATCTGCTTGCCTGCGGTTCGGACTATTGCGTAGTATTTTCCGCTTTGCGTGTGACGCCAGAGACACTCGCCAACGTGTTGCAAGGCAACCTTTTTGGGTTCAGCGTTTCCCATGGCTGAAATTCTATCAGGTTGCTAAAACAGGTTGCAAGTCCTCTAAAATGCGCTTAAAAAATAAGCCGTAAGTAGCTTATCATTAAAACTTACGGGCCGTTAGCTCAATGGTTAGAGCAGGTGCCTTTTAAGCACTTGGTTCCCGGTTCGAGTCCGGGACGGCCCACTTTTCTCCTTTTTTTCGGACCCTTCAAATCCCGTACGTCCAGCGCGTCAGCCCGAAGAAGAGGGCGATGGTCGCCAGGATCACGAAGGGGCGCGGCTCCGGGCGGTCCTGGTGGGCGGGCGTTTTGGCAAAGAGGAGGATGAGGAGGAAGCTGACGGTCCACCACGCGGCGTAGTTGGGCCAATGGGGCTGTCCGTCCCCGCCCCAGATCCAGTAGGCCTTGATCTTCGAGGCGAAGGGTTCCATCAGCCAGTCGAGGAGGACGACGAGGGAGGCCGCCCCCGCCGCCTCGATGAAGGGGATGAACCCGGCGAGGAAGCAGCGCCAGAAGATCAACGCATTCGTCACCAGGACGAACCAGGCCAACGGAATCGTGACGGGGATGAGGCCGAGCCAGGGGAGGAAGTCGACGCGCGGGCCGAGGTTTTCCGTGTAGGCGTAGTGGCCGAAGGGGAAGCCGGTGAGGACGCTGGCGATCTCCGTGATCGTGGGGAGGACGCAGCAGGCGATGAGCCAGCGGCGCGAGGCCTTCCGGCCCCAGATGTTGTTGACGATGCGGCGGGTGTTCTCCGCCGCCAGGACGACGAGGATCGGGTCGCCCCAGGAGACGCAGAAGCTGGTGAAGACGCGGAGGAGGGGGGGGAGGAAGAGCCACCGCTCGGGCGTCGCCTCGGTGATGTGGAAGGCGGCCAACGCGATGCCGATCCCGATCCACGCGAGGTAGAGGAGGAAGAAAAAGCGGTCGGAAGGGTGCCAGGGTCTCATGAACTGTCAGGCGGCGACTCTCTCCGCTACCATGTTTGCGGAGAGTAAGACAAGCGGGATTCCGCCGCCGGGATGGGTGGTCCCCCCGACGAAGAAGAGGTCGTTCCGGCCGCGCCGCCGGATCGGAGGCCGCAGGAAGGCCGTGCGGAGGGAGTGGGAGGCCCAGCCGTAGAGGGCGCCGCGGTGGGTGCCGTCCCGTCGGGAAAAATCGCCCGGCGCAAAAATCTGTCGTGTGCCGGGGACGGCTTCGGCCCACAGGTCGGGCAGGTCGAGGGTGGGGAAGCGCCTGGGGAGGGCTGCGAGGACGCGGGCGGCGTAGGCTTCCGATTCCGCGATCGTGGCGGGCGTTTCGGGCTTTCGCGAGGCGGGGGCGTTGATCAGGAGGAAGATGTTTTCGCCGCCCTCCGGTGCGTCGGCGGGATCGGTCCGGCAGGTGGAGGCGAGGTAGACGGTCGGCTCTTCCGGCAGGGTCTGCCGGTCGAAGAGGGCGGCGAACTCGGCGGCATAATCGGAGGAGAAGAGGATGGTGTGGTGGCCGAGGGCCGGGAGCCGCCGCCGCAGGCCGAGGGTGACGACGAGGGCCGAGGTGGAGAGGGCGGGGCGGAGGAGGGCCGCCTGTTCGCGCTCGCTGAACGCGGCGCGGAGCCAGCCCTGCGCGGCGGCGAGGACGTCCTGGTTGCAGATCACGGCGTCGAAGCGGGCGGCGGTCCCTTCGCTGTCGGTCACGGTTCCGTCCGGCATCCAGGCGCGGGCCTCGGTGCCGAAGCGGAAGCGGACGCCCCGGGCCTCGGCCAGGCGGTGGACGGCCCGCGCGATCGCCGCCATGCCGCCCCGGACGTACCAGGCCCCGTAACGGGCCTCGATGTAGGGGATGATCGCGAAGGTCGCTGGGGTCCGCGCCGGGTCGGAGCCGTTGTAGGTCGCGAAGCGGCCGAAGAGTTGCCTGAGCTTGGGATCGTCGGGGAAATGATGCTCGATTTCCCGGGCCAGCGTTCGGAGGGTGGCGACCTTCGGCAAATGGCGGAGGTGGGGGAGGTTGCGGAGGGAAAAGGCGCGCCAGAACTCGGCGGGCGGGAAGTTCAGGAAGGCCTGGCCGGAGAGGGCGTCGATGCCCTCCGCGTGGGCCAGGAACCGGGCGACGTCGGGGCGCGCCCAGAAGGCGGCGTCCTCGTCGATCCGGGTCCCGTCGGGCCAGAAATAACGGCAGGCGGAGGGGAGGCGTTCCAGCGTCAGCCACGTTTCCCGGCGCTCCCCGGCGGCGGCGAAGAGGGCGTCGAGGACGTGGGGCATCGTGAGGAGGGAGGGGCCGAGGTCCCAGCGGAATGACCCGGCCTCGGTCTCCGCCCGCCGCTCCTGGAGTTTGCCGCCCGGGACGCCGTTCTTTTCCCAGACCTCGACGCGGTGGCCCAGACAGGCCAGGCGGAGCGCCGCCGCCATGCCGCCCAGGCCCGCACCGACGACGAGGACGCGCTTTGGCGTGTTTGGCTTGATCATCGTCCCCTTCGATAGCAAAAACAGGGGATGCTCGGCCACTTTCATCGTGCCGGGGCGTGGCTGATCGACGAGGCGAGCTTTGGAACGATCAACGCCCTCCACCTCCGTCACCACGGCGGGAGGGACTTTGCCGCCCGCCTCCGGGAGTACATCGCCGGGTGGAGCGGGGCCTCCCTGGCCGAGTATTACGCTGTCGACGGCACGCATGGGGATGGTGCGGCGCTGGCCCGCGCCCGGGCGGCGCTGGCCTCGCTCAATTCACTCAAGGAAATTCCCTCCCGCGTCGTTTTCCCCAGCCCGCTGGCAGGGACTGGGGGCCAAGCGAGTTCGGCCAACGATCACGCCGTCTACGACCTCTATCCCGCGACGGCCTTCGGCGGGTGGGCGAAGGCGCCGACGCTCCTCATCGGCCACGGCCTCATGTCGGTCAGCGACGCAGGGTACCGGCGCGAGGCGGCACGGCTCAATCGCCTGGGCTGGAACGTCGTCTTCCTCCACCTCCCCTACCACTATGCCCGACGGCCCCGGGAGGGGTGGGTCTCTTCGGGAGAATTGGCCATCACGGCCGATTTGGTCCGGAGCGTCGAGGGGGTGAGGCAGGCCGTCGTCGAGACGCGGCTCCTCCTCGAATGGCTGGCTAGCAGGGGCTGCCCGTTCTTCGCTGGGTGGGGGACCAGCTACGGGGCGTGGGTCATGGCCCTCCTGGGGTGTGTCGAGGAGCGGATGGGGCGGCTGATCCTCGTCGAGCCGATCCTCGACGTCCAGAAGACGATCTGGGAATCGCCCGCCTGTGCCGCGATCCGGTGGCACCTGCGGCGGCAGGGCGTCCTGCCGGAGGAGACGGCCCGCCACATGCGTCTCTGTTGCCCCCTCCATGTCCCGCCCCGGCTCGATCCCGGCCATATCCTGATGCTGGCCGGAAGCTATGATCGGATCGCCCCGCCGGAGACGATCCGCGTCCTCCACCGGAAATGGGCGGGGTCCCATTTCCACGAGTTTCCGCAGGGGCACGTGGGGTACCGGCTCTTGCCGGAGAGCTTCCGGCTGGCGGGGGAGCTGTGGGGGGGGGAATTGCCTCCGCTTTGGTAGGGGGCGAGGGGCCTATCGGCCCTTCGGGACCGGGTAGAATCGCTTACGCTTCCCTGTACAGCTCCATGCCCACCGCGCGTTTGTAGGCTTCTGAGGGGTGCCCCCTCAG
>CAISZB010000222.1 GCA_903889845.1 uncultured Verrucomicrobium sp.
AACCAATCGGCAGGGGCGGGAGCCAACCTGAGGGGGCACCCCTCAGAAGCCTACAACGTGCGTCCGTCGCGACCCACCCAGGTCCGCGCGCCAGTCCCGAAGGGCCGCCCCGGCTCATTTCTCCTCGTTACGCAGTCCCTTCCAGCCCGTCCAGGCGAGGGCGCCCCAGCCGTAGAGGAAGAGGAGGCCGCCGAAGGGCGTCACGGCGCCGACCCAGCGCGGCGCCCCCAACCCCAGGGCGTAGAGGGACCCGCTGAAGAGGACGATCCCGAGGGCGAAGCCCCCTCGCGTGCGGCACGGGATGCCCTCCTCCCGCGCCAACGCCAGGAGGACGACGGCGTGGATCAGGTGGTAAAGAACCGCCGTTTTCCAGACCTCCGTCATCCCGCGCAGGGCCAGCGATGACGCCAGCGCATGGGCGCCGAAGGCCCCGAGGGCGACGCCGGTGAAGCCGAAGATTCCGGCGGCGAGGAGGCGTCGGGAGGGGGTGTGGAGGGTCATAAAAGAAAGGGGTGCTCCATTGCTGGCGGCTTGCCATCAGCCTTTTGTACTGCTAATATTGCCGCCCTTATGACAGATTCTCGTGTGGCGCGGCAGACAGCGGAACGTCTCATCGGCTCCCGGGCCCAGCTCCTGAAATACCAGTGCCTGCTCGGGTTCGACGGCTTCGTCGATGAGATTTATCATGTCGTCGAGCAGCGTCAATCCCCGACGAAGTTCACCCCCTACGGCGCGGTGAAGCCCTTCGGCTCCGTCATCGCCGGGTCGACCGGGAAGGGTGCGGCCTTCGAGGTCGTCGAGCAGGCCGTCCGCATGGGCGGCAACGGGCCGTTGACCGCCTTCGCGCTGAGCACCCTAGGCGCCCCCGTTCACTACATCGGCATGTGCGGCTACCCGACGCTCCACCCCGTCTTCGCCGAAGTCGCCAAGCGGGCGAAAGTCCACTCCATCGCCAACCCCGCCCTGACCCGCACCCTCGAATTCCCCGACGGCAAGGTCGTCCTCAGCCAGAACGAGAGCGTCAACGAGGTGAGCTGGGACAACATCAAGAAGCGCCTGACCGAGGCGAAGTTCAAGAAGACCTGGAGCGACGCCCACTTCATCGGCATCGTCAACTGGACGACCCTCCCCCACCTCTCCGCGATCTGGAAGCGGCTCCTCTCCGACTACGCCCCGGTGAAGGGCGCGGCCCGGAAGCTGATCTTCTTCGACCTCGGCGACCCCTCCGCGCGGATCGACGCCGACCTCCTCGCCGCGCTGAAGATCATCTCCGAGTTCCAGGAACAGCACGACGTCATCCTCGGCCTCAACGAGGAGGAGGCGAACCAGGTCGCCCGCGTCCTGCGCCTGAAGAAGGCCCCCGCGACGCCGAAGGGAACCGCCTCCCTCGCCGCCGCGATCCGGGAGAAACTCGTTCTCCACACCGTCGTCATCCATCCGACGAAGTATGCCGCCGCCGCCGACGCCCAGGGCGAGGCGATCCTCGACGGCCCCTACACGGCGAAGCCGAAGACGACCGTCGGCGCCGGGGACCACTTCAACGCCGGCTTCGTCATCGGGCGGCTGCTGGGCCTGGCCCTGCCCCACTCGATCCAGCTGGCCGTGGCCAGCAGCGGCTTCTACGTCCGCCACGCCACGAGCCCGAACCGGGAGCAGCTGGTGCGGTTCTTGCAGACGCTATAAACCCAGCCAGACGCACTGCGCGGGGAGAATCCTCCTCCCGCAGTGATTCCTCCCAAGGAGGTTAGATTCAGCGGAGTAGAACTCTCCTTGGGAGAATGGCCTTTAGGATAGCGCCATAGTTCCTTCTACCGCATCCGAGCCGGGAGGCTTGGAGGGCGGCACGCCCTCCATTCGTTCAAACGCGCGGCTCGCCTCCACCTGTACAGGGGAGCGAAGCGATTGTAGCCAGCCCCGAAGGGCCGTGATTCAGCTTCGCGGCCCCTGAACCTTCACTTCGCCCAGCGGGTACCAGCCGCCCTCGGTCCGCCCCGCGATGCCGAGGCGGAAGAGCGGCGTGCTCTCGCCCTGGGCCTGTACCAGGCCGACGGCGAGGCGGTAGGTGCCGGGGGGAACGGTCCCGAAATCGACATGGGCTTCCTCCCGCACCGTCTGGCCGGGCATCCAGGCCGTGGGATGGCATTCCAGGGGCCACGCGACACGAACAGGCCACCTCGCCTCGTCGAGCAACGCGAGTGCGACGGCGCAGGGAACGTAGACGGGGGCGACGCCGTCGTTCGTCCAGTCAAGGCGGACGATGGCGGGCTGTCCGGACGCGAGCGTTGCCGGAGACTCGGCGCGGGCAAGGACGAAGTAGTACCCCATTCGGTTCGCGAGGCGCTCCACCAGCGCCGTCTCCTCCCCGACGAGCTGGTCGGCGGCCTGGCCGCCGCCGAGGCCGATCCAACTGGGGCCTCCCTTCTCGACGCAGGAGGCCAGAGGGTATCCGTAGCCGTTCTTCGGCGGGCCGTCCCACCAGCCGAGCTTTTTCAGGCTCGGGTAACCGTCGAAAAACTCGAAGACCGCGGGCTCCCGGCCCAGGAGGAAGGACGACTCGCCGCCGTCACTGTTGCCGCAGATCCCGTCGCGCCGCAGGCCCATTCCTTGGACGACGACCCATTCGTAAATCGGCCCGTACTTCGCGCTGCCGAAGGGGACGATCAGCTGGGTGCGATGGAAGGCGTCGCGGTAGAGGATGAGGAGGGCGCGCAATTGTTCCGGGGCGATATCGACGATTTCCTTGTTGAGGCGGGAGAAGGGATAGAGATGCCCCTCGCCCCAGTTGCCGTAATCCCGGACGTCGATGTAGGAAATATCGGGATTGCCGTCGTAACGGTCGGCGAGGGCGCGGACGAATTTCGCGGTCTTGGCCTGGTAGATCGGATCGGCGAAGTCGGGGACCCACTTGTCGCCGGGCGTCCCGGCGGTCGCCATCGGTTGCGTGTCGAGGTGGACGAGCCAGCCCTTCGCCCCGGCGCCGTCGTTGAAGACCCACTTCGGCGCGGCGTAGCCGCCCGGCGCGCGGGTGTGGCTGCTGAGGGCCATCACGCCGAAGCCGAAGGGCTTCCCCAGCGCCTTCCAGGCCGCGATCGTCCGGTCGATCGGGGCCCAATCGTAGACGTCCTCGGCGGGATTCAGTTGCGCCCACTCGAAGCGGTCGTAGCCCGCCGCGGCCAGCGCCAGGACGCGGGGCGTCTGCCCCGAGGGCATGCCGTAGGCCACCCAGCCCTTGCCGGGATTGATCAGGACGTCGGGGATCGGTTGGGGTGTCATGACGACGGTCGCCTCGTCGGCCCAGGCGGAGGAGAGGCAGAGGGCGACGGCGAGGAACCGGGCGATGGTCGTCGCGGTGGGCATGAGAGCATTCTTGTAGCGTGTCTGGCGGGAAAACGGGAATATTAATGCTGAATTGCTTTGTGCGTGTTTGAGAAAGGGGCGCGAAGGGGAAGGGACACCCCTTCGGGGCAGGGACTGCCGTCGCGATAGCGACAAAGAGATAAAGGGGCCAACTGACTGGCAGGGCCGGGATCCAATCCCGAAAGGGCCATACAGGGAGCGGAACGAGCTTCGCAGGGCCGCGGAGCCTACTCCGCAGCCCCGGTCTCGACGAGGGCGGAATAGCTCGAATCGACGTGCGACTCGAAGTGGCCGCTGAGGGAGCCGGAGCCGCCGCTGTGGGCGTCGCCCAGGGCGGTAAGGCGGGCATAGATGTCGAAGAGGAAGTTCCCGGCCTTCGGATCGAGCCCGGCGGCCTTGAACGGGATCTCCACCTCGACTTCGTAGCCCGCTCCCTTCTTGCTCGGGGCGCAGCGGATGGCCGACTGCGCGGCGGGCAGGGGCTTGAGGGTGCGGTCGAGGAGGAGGGCCTTCTTCGCCCCCGGCTGGGGGACGACGAAGAACTGCTGCACCGGTTCCCCGTCCCCGGCGGCGAAGAACAGTTCCAGGCACGAGCCTTCCCAAGGCCGCGAATCGGGGGTGATCTTCGAGTCGTCGACGGCGACGCGCAGGGCGATCCGGTCGCCCTTCCGGCCGATGGTCCCCTCGGCGGCGGGGAAGCCGGAGAGGCGGACCTCGAAGGGGGCGCCTTCCTTGGCGCTGCCCTGGAGAACGGTACGGGGACGGGAGAGGCCGTCGCGGAGGAAAAGATCGGTGGAGGCGAGTTTCGACTTCGATTCGAGGACGATGCGGAGGCCCGCCTTCGCGTCGCCCGGGTAAGGGAGGGCAACGTCCTTGCGGACGCTCTTCCCGGCGGGAAGGGCGAGGGTGACGGTGATGGCCTTCCCGGCTTCGCCCGTCCCGGCGAAGGGGAGGGCCTGGACGGAGAGGGCGACGGTGACGGCTTTCGGGCGGGGATTCTTCGCGACGACTTCGGCCTGCACGAAACCTTTTTTCGTGGAGGGGCGGACGCGGGCTTCGGCGACAATCCGGTCGCCGGTGCCCTTCAGGGCCTTGCCGGTGTTCGGGATCGTCGGGGCGAAGGCACCGAGGAGGCCGACCTTCTGGTGGGCCTCGATGAGGTCGTCGCACAGCGCCCAGATCTTGTCGAGGGGGAGGACGGTGGCGGTGTGCGGGTCGAGCATCGCGGCGTGGTAGATGTGTTCCCGCTTCCCGGTGAGGGCGGCCTCGACGGTGAGGTCCTGGACGTTGACGTTTGTCCGGCAGATCGCGGCGAGCTGCGGCGGGAGGTTGCCGATGTGGGTCGGCTGGATGCCCTGGCCATCGACGAGGCAGGGGACCTCGACGCAGGCGTGGGCGGGCAGGTTGTCGATCAGGCCGCGGTTGGGGACGTTCCCGTAGACGACGCGGGGCTTGTTCGTCTGGCTGGAATGGATGATGTAGGAGCCGTACTCGTGGGTCTGGGGCCGGATCGCGATGCCGGTCTTGGCGTCCGTGCCCAGGAGTTCGGCCTCGGTCTTCTCCCACGTGCCGATGATCGCCTCGCAGCGGCGCAGGTACTCGTCGATCGGGATGTCGAACTGGTCGATCACCTTCTTGCCGTGATGGATGAAGTAGGGGACGTACTCGCTCTGGTGCTCGCTCGACTCCGTGACGAAGTAGCCGGTGCGGCGCATCATCTCCATACGCACTTTCTCCTGCTTGAACTCCGGGTCCTCCAGGAGGGAGAAGAGGAGGGGATAGGCGTCCTGGCCCTTGTACTCGAACTTGAGGAAGAAGGCCATGTGGTTGATCCCGGCGACGAGGTAGCTGACGTCCTCGTAGGGGAGGCGGGCGAAGTTCGCCAGCATCTGCGAGGTGCCCTGGACGGAGTGGCAGAGGCCGACGTGGGGGATGCCGACGGCCCGCTCGACGCCCATGCAGTTCATGGCCATCGGATTCGTGTAGTTGAGGAGGAGGCAGCCGGGGGCGCCGACCTCGGCGATGTCCCGCGCGACGGCGTTGATCGCCGGGATGGTGCGCAGGGCGCGGAAGATGCCGCCGATGCCCAGGGTGTCCCCGATCGTCTGGAGGAGGCCGTACTTGCGGGGGATCTCGAAGTCGATCACGGTCCCCGGCTTGTAGCCGCCGACCTGGATGGTGCAGATGACGTAGCGGGCGCCGCGCACGGCCTCGCGCCGGTCGAGGGTGGCGACGACCTTCGCCTTCACCTTGAGGGCCGCGATCATCTTCCGGGTCATGACCTCGGCGACCTTCAGGCGGGCGGGATCGATGTCCATCAGGCAGATCGTGGCATCGGACAGTTCGGGGAACTGGAGGACATCGCCGATGAGGTTCTTGGCGAAGACAACCGATCCGGCCCCGATCAGGGTGATTTTGCAACTCATGGTTCCATCATTCCACGGGGGCCTTTTTTCGCCAGACGATTCTTGTGACATCGATTATCCGATTTGTGATATCCTCTCCGGGATGAAGCTGGGCGAAGAGAGTCTGATGCTCGTTCCTTTCGGGAAATCGGGGGAGAAGGAGGATTCGGCGCGGTATGATTGGAACAACGCGGCGCGGGGGGATGAGGCTTTTGTGATATTCCAATACACGTATCGCGGCGCGGGGGGCTTTTCCCTGGGCGGGAAAGAGTACGCGGTGCCGCCCGGCCACGCCTTCATCGCGATCCTTCCGGAGGCGAGCCGCTATTACTATCCCCCGCAGGCGCGGGAGCCGTGGCGCTTCTCCTGGGTCAACTTCTACGGCGACCTCGCCCTGCGGCTCTGGGGCGGTCTGCGGGAACGGAGCGGCCCCGTCATCGCCCTCGCCCCGGCCTTCGGTCCGATCTTGGAAGGATTGATCGCGAAGGCGCGGGCGCGCAGCTGGCGCGACCCCTACGAGGCGAGCGTCGAGGCCTACCGCTTCCACCTGGAGGTGCTCCGCCACCTGCGCCTCCCCCGGCGGCAGACGCCGGAGCCCCTGGCGCGGGCGCTGACGCACATGCGGGACCATTACCGGGAGGGGTTGCGGATGAAGGAGGTGGCCGACCTGGCCGGGATGAGCCGGGAACACTTCACCCGCCTCTTCCTGAAACGGACGGGGGAGACCCCCGCCGCCTTCCTCCGCGGCGTCCGCGTGAAGGCGGCGGCCCGCCTCCTGCGGACCACGGCCCTCCCCGTCGCGGAGATCGCTTTCCGGTGCGGCTTCTCCTCGGCGACGAAGCTCGGGACCTTCTTCCGAAGGCGGCATCGCCTTTCTCCCCTGGCGTATCGGAAGCGTTTCGGTTCTACGTGAAGGGGGACCGACGTAATGGGTGCTGCCCTTCGGGACCGGGTACAATCGCTTCGCTTCCCTGTACAGGTGGAGGCGATCCGCGCGTTTGAACGAATGGAGGGCGTGCCGCCCTCCAACGCCTCCCTGCTCTGATACGGCGTGGGAAGAAAGACGCGTCCCTTAAGGCCATTCTCCCAAGGAGAGTTCTACTCCGCTGAATCTAACCCGCTTGGGAGGAATCACCATGGGGAGGGCTGTCGGCGCTGCGCCAGGAGACGATTGTCTTCACCTGGGCGTTCGGCTACAACCGTCTCCATGCCCCTGCGGCCTCTGACTTTCCTTCGTCTACTGCTTTTGGTTGGAGGCATGGCCTTTTCTTTTGCAGGACTGCCCCTCTCGGCCCAGACCGACGGAGCCGAAGCCCCGGCTGCGGGAGTGACTGGGGCGGCGTTGAACGATGCGGCGGGCGCGTCGTTCTGGCTCCCCACGGCGGAAGGGGCGACCTCCGGGCTGTGGGACGAATCGGCCGATGCGGTCGCGCAGCGGTTGAAGTTGCCGAAGGAGTCGAAGACC
>CAISZB010000223.1 GCA_903889845.1 uncultured Verrucomicrobium sp.
CTGAGGGGGCACCCCTCAGAAGCCTACAAACGCGCGGTGGGCATGGAGCGGTACAGGGAAGCGTAAGCGATTCTCCCCGGTCCCAACGGGCCGTCAGGCCTCCTATTCACACGTTGCTAACAGCTTCCCAATGGCTTATCTTCATATTATTCACAACCCATTGATAATTTGCGGGTTACGATATAATTTTGCGCCGAATGATATTGCTTTTCGCGCCGCCCCCCTTAGGTTGTAACCGTGAAGAAAAAAGCGCCGAATCCCCACGATCTCGACCTTGGGCCGATCCCCGGTCTCGACTACGATCCGCTCACGGAGCTCGACCTCGGCCCGCTCTCGATTCCCGCGAATCTCTTCAACCGCGTCGCGGCCCATCAGTCCCGGGCCAAGGCCAAGGCGAAGGACGCCATCCGCTCCACGCACGACGACGACCGCGACCAGCTCGCCTTCTTCTTCCCCGCCACCGGCGGACCCAACGACGCGATGGCCGATTACCACAACTACCTCTTCCGCCTCCTCTGCCAGGGCATCCATCGCCACGCCCGCCGCGACGACCGCACGGGGACCGGCACCTACGCCCTCTTCGGCGGCCAGATGCGCTTCGACCTTGCGCACGGCTTCCCCCTCGTCACCACGAAGAAAGTCCACCTCCGCTCCATCCTCCACGAGTTGCTCTGGTTCCTGAAGGGGGAGACGAACATCCGTTACCTGAAGGAGAACGGCGTCACGATCTGGGACGAGTGGGCCGACGCCGAGGGGAACCTGGGCCGCGTCTACGGCGCCCAGTGGCGGAGTTGGCGGACGCCCGACGGGCGGGCCGTCGACCAGATCCGGAACGTCGTCGACCAGATCCGGCGGAACCCGACCAGCCGCCGCCTCATCGTCAGCGCCTGGAATCCGGGGGAGATCGAGGGGATGGCCCTGCCGCCGTGCCACGCCTTCTTCCAGTTCGCCGTCCTCGACGGGCGGCTCCACTGCCAGCTCTACCAGCGCAGTGCCGACTTCTTCCTCGGGGTCCCCTTCAACATCGCCTCCTACGCCCTCCTCACCATGATGATGGCCCAGGTCTGCGGGCTGGAGGCGGGGGAATTCGTCCACACCCTGGGCGACTTCCACCTCTACACGAACCATATCGACCAGGCCAAGGAACAACTCCTGCGCGAGCCCCGGCCCCTGCCCCGGATGCGGATCAATCCCGCCGTCAAAGAGATCGAGGACTTCCGCTTCGAGGACTTCACCCTCGAAGGCTACGATCCCCATCCGGCGATCAAGGCTCCCGTCGCGGTGTGATGCTTGGCCGGATCAGCGCAGCACGCCGTTCGACTTCAGCAGCGCCCAGCCGATGAGGAGGGCGACGCTCCCGGCGCGGATCGCCGAGGCGCAGAAGCGGATCTTCCGGTAGCTCTCCGGGATGCCGATGGCGGCCATGTCCCGCACGGCGCCCTGCGCGCGGATCGTCGTCCAGATCACGAACCAGGCCGCGAAGGTCAGGACGCCCCAGGTCCGCTCGTGAGGGAAGAGCTTCTGGTAGACGATCAAGGCGAAGAAGAGGAGGAGGAACGGGACGAAGTCCCCGAAGCTGCGCCGCCGGATGTTGGCGACGACCTTCGCCTTTTCCTCCTCCGTCAGGCCGAGGAGGATTTTCCGTTCCCGGAACGTCAGCGCGAGGCTGAGGATGGCGAAGCTGGCGAAGGCCGCCAGGACGAAGGGGAGGGGCTTCATGAATCAGGACTCCCCGGCCAGAACGGAGAGGGCCTGCCGGATTTCCGCCTCCGGCCCCTCGTGGCGCTGGGAGATGGCGAGGGGGAGGGCGTACTCGTAATAGCGGCGGGCCGCTTCCAGGTCGTCCCGGCGCGCGGCGCACTGGGCCAGCAGCATCGCGGCCACCATCCAGTCCGGCTTCTTTTCGAGGGCCAGGCGGAGGTGGGGTTCGGCGTCGGCGAAGCGCTCCGCGTCGAAGAGGGCCTTCCCGAGGCTGAACTGGAGGAGCTCGTTGTCGGGCTGGGCCTCGATCAAAGCTTGGTATTTGGAGATCGACACAGGCCCTCTGTTTAATGGGCGGTGAGGTTCTTTTCCAGACTAATTCGTCGGCAGGGAGTGGAGCGGTGTAGGCGAAATCCTACACGGGAATACCTTGCGTCCTATGGCCGGGTGCCGGCGGGTGCCGTATCGTTGTCCGGCTTCTTCGCAAGGTCTCTGAGTTTGCCTACGGTGTTGCGCTAAGTATTAATTGTCGTAATTTATACTTTCATAGGAAGCATCTCGGATGCTATCAAAATAGAGCGGAACCCGTTTGTGTTCCCTCACCCCAATCCCCCACCCATGAAATTAACCTCTGTCATCCCATCGTTCGTGGCGGTTTCCGCCGCTCTCCTTATCGGATTTTCCGGAAACGCTTCGGCGCAGGCTCCCACGGTCCATTTGGCCGGGTCGATCACCCTCGTGTCGAAAATCACGGCGAAGAAGGCCGAACTGGAGGCCGCCTCCGGAGCGACGCTCGACCTCGTCCCGAACACCACTCTGCGCGGGCTGATCGACCTGGTTGAGGGACGGGCCGATATCGCGCTGATCGGGGGGCCGTGGGACCTCATCAATGCCGATGCCCAGTCCAAATTCCCGGGCAAGGTCGATGCGGCTTCGCTGACGATCACGCCGCTCAAGCCGTCGAACCTGATCTTCATCGTCGATGGGGCGAATTCGGTGAAATCCGTCACGCAGGCCCAGCTGGCCGATCTCCTTGCGGGGAAGATCGCGAATTGGAAGGACGTGGGCGGAGGCGATGTCCCCGTCTCCCTCGTCGTTCCCCCGGCCACGAACGGCTTCCGGATTTTCCTGACGGGCACCCTGCTCAAGGGGCTTTCCCTGGCTCCCACGGCGCGGGAGATTTCCGACCTCCGAAACATCCCGACGATTGTCTCCCAGCTCCCCGGCGCGATCGCGTTCCAGTCCGCCGACATCCCCTTGGCC
>CAISZB010000224.1 GCA_903889845.1 uncultured Verrucomicrobium sp.
CATCGCGCCGCCCGGCACCGTCGTCGCGTGGCAGCTCCCCACCCACCTCCACGAGGTGGCCCGCTTCATCCCCCACGTCGCCCCCACCCTCCCCTTCCTCATCGGGGGCGTCCTCGGGGCCGTCCTGGCCCTCCTCCTCTTCGACTGGGGTCTCATTGTCCTCTCCGCCCTCTACGGGGCCTCCCTCATCGTCCGCAGCTGCGGCGTGCCGGAGGTCGCGAACGGAACCGGCAAAACGGGGCTGATCGCCTACGCCGTCCTCGCGGCGGCGGGGATCATCGTCCAGGCCTGGCACCGCTCCGGCAAGGGAACGGCCAAGCCAAAGAAAAGCTAAGCCACTTCGATCTGATTGATCCGGTTGAGGTGCCGTCCCCCCTCGAACTCCGTCGCCAACCACGTGTCGACGATCTGGAGGGCCAGGTCCTGCGTCACCGTCCGCTCCCCGATCGAGATCACGTTCGCGTTGTTGTGCCCCTTCGCCCAGCGGGCCGTGTCGAGGGAGAAACAGACCGCACAGCGGATCCCCTTCACCTTGTTGGCCACGATCGCCTCCCCGTTGCCGGAGCCGCCCAGCACGATCCCGCAGACCGCCTCCCCCTTCGCCACCGCCTCGGCGGCGGGCCGGATATACTTCGGATAATCGCAGGAGGCGTCGGAATCGGTGCCGAAGTCGAGGACCTCGTGTCCCTGCGCCCGCAGGTGGGCCTTGATCGCCTCCTTGTAACGGAAGCCTGCGTGGTCGGAGCCGATGGAGATTTTCATGGGATGCGTGGGGGGTAAAAGGAATTACGGACAAGGAAGAACCGCGGGTCCCAACATTGAACCTATTTTGCCGCGCTTTTCAATCGAAGATTGGCAACCCCCTCCTCCCGTGGCAGAAACGGCAGCGTTATGCCTACGCCCACCTCCCATCCCCGTCCCGTCGCCCTCATCATCCGCGACGGCTGGGGCGTCAGCCCCGTCAGCGGCAACGACCATTCCTCCCCCGCCGCCGTGAAGGAGGGGAACTCCACCCTCCTGGCGAAGACCCCCTTCCACGACCACCTCTACGCCACCTACCCCCAGAGCCGCCTCAGCGCCTCCGGCCTCGACGTCGGCCTCCCCGAGGGGCAGATGGGCAACAGCGAAGTCGGCCACCTCAACCTCGGCGCGGGCCGCATCGTCTACCAGGACCTCACCCGGATCAACAAGGCCATCAAGGACGGCGAATTCGCCAAGAACCCCGTCCTCGTCGCCTTCCTCGCCGACCTGAAGGCCAAGAAAGGCGCCCTCCACCTCTTCGGCCTCCTCTCCGACGGCGGCGTCCACTCCCACCAGGAACACCTCTACGCCCTCCTCCGCGTCGCGAAGGACGCCGGCATCCCCGCCTACGTCCACGCCTTCCTCGACGGCCGGGACACCCCCCCCAGCAGCGGCCTCGGCTACGTGAAGGAACTCCAGGCACAGATCGCCCAGATCGGCCACGGCACCCTCGCCACCCTCATCGGCCGCTACTTCGCCATGGACCGCGACAACCGCTGGGAACGCGTCAAACAGGCCTACGACCTCGTCGTCTCCGGCATCGGAGCCAAGGCCAACGATCCGATCCCCGCGATGGAAGCCGCCTACGCCGCCGGGAAGACCGACGAATTCTTCCCCGCCACCGTCCTCATCGACGCCCCCCGCCCCATCATCGCCGACGGCG
>CAISZB010000225.1 GCA_903889845.1 uncultured Verrucomicrobium sp.
AGCGACATGGCCATCGGCCTCGGCCTCGTCTTCGGCATCCGGCTCCCGTTCAACTTCGATTCCCCCTACCGCTCCCGCTCCATCCAGGAATTCTGGCAGCGGTGGCACATGACTCTCTCCCGTTTCATCCGGGACTACCTCTACATCCCCCTCGGCGGGAACCGGGGCGGGCTGGGCCACCACTACCTCAACCTTCTCCTCACGATGCTCCTGGCCGGCCTCTGGCACGGGGCGGGCTGGACCTTCGTGATCTGGGGCGGTTGCCACGGCCTCTTCCTCGTGATCCACGACTTCTGGAAACGGACCCGTCCCGAAGCCGCCGAGTCCGAACAGGACCGTCTCCCCCTCTGGACCGGCCCCCTCACCTTCCTCGCCGTCGCCGCCGCCTGGATCCTCTTCCGGGCCGACTCCCTCCACACCGCCCGCGCCCTCTACACCGGGATGCTCGGCCTCCACGGCCTGGGCCACCTCCCCCACAAGGATTTCCCCAACTGGATCCTCGGCGCCGCCCTCCTCGCCTTCCTCGCGCCGAACACCCAGACCTGGGCGGAGAAAGGGAGCCGCTTCGCCCTTCCCCTTCCCGCGCTGTGGGGCCACGTCCTCCCCCTCCCCCTGACGCGCTGGGCCGCCCTCCTCCTCGCCCTCCTCGCCTTCGCCGCCCTGCGGGAGATCTACAGCCAACCCCCCTCGGAGTTCATCTATTTCAACTTCTGAATCCACCGCCGCCCCCCGCCGCTTCGTCCTCCGCTGGGCCGTCGCCTTCGGCCTCGTCCTGTTGCTGTGGCTCGGCCTCGTCGCGCTCCAGATGGGCGCGGGGACAATCACCTCCCGGCACCTCGGCACCTTCGTCGCGGCGAAGAGGCAAATCGCCCTCAGAATGGCCTCCCCGAAGATCGTCGTCCTCGGCGGCTCCAACGTCCTCTACGGCATCCGGGCGGAATCGCTCCAGAAGGCCCTCGGCCAGCCCGCCGTCAACTTCGGCTTCGTGATGAACTTCGGCCCCGACTACCTCGCCCGCCTCGCCGAAAGCGTCCTCCGCCCCGGGGACACCCTCGTCCTCTCCCTCGAATACGAGGAATACCAGAACACCCTCTTCCGCGACGCCATGTTGATGCAGCAGGTCTTCGGGAACGACCTCCCCTACTTCCGCTCCCTCCCCCCTGGCGACCAACTCCGCTGGGTCCTGGGCCTCGATAAAAAACGGATCAAGTACGGCCTCCTCGTCCGCCTCGGCTACCGCGAAAAGGAAAAACCCCTGGGCGTCGACGAGGTGGTCTCCCCCTGGGGCGACATCGCCAGCAATACCCGGGCGAACCAGACGGAGAAGGAACGCCAATCCCTCTACCTCCGCCGCATCCCCGACCACGCCGCCCTCCTCCCCGACGACACGAAGGTCTGGCCCGTCCTCCTCGGCCTCCGGGACTGGTGCGCCCGCAACCGCGTCCGCCTCCTCGTCACCTTCCCCCCCTACTACTTCCCGGAGACCCCCGGCGCGGCAGCCCGCCTCGACCTCTTCTTCAATCATCTCCTGGCCTTCTACGACCGGAACGGCTTCGTCCGCCTCGACACCCCGTGGGAAAACCTCCATCCCCGCGAGGACTTCTTCAACAGCGAATACCACCTCCTCCTCGACAAGGCCGAGGGCCGGACCGCCGTCCTCGCCGCCGAACTGCTGGCGTCCGAACCGAAGTCCCCCTAAAGTCGGCGGATGGGTTCCGTCCTCCGCGTCTTCGTCTACCTCCGCCGCTATCCCGGCCTCGCCGCCGCCACCCTCGGCTGCGCCGTCCTCACCACCCTCTCCGGCTTCGTCTTTCCGAAGGCGACCGGCCTCATCGTCGACCGCGTCATCGTTGCGGGCCGGGCCGATCTCCTCCTCCCCTACGCCCTGACCATCGCCGCCGCCTTCCTCGCCCGCGACGGCTTCAACTGCCTCCGCATCCGGTTCAACAACCGCTTCGAGGGCGCCGTCATCCGCGACCTCCGCAACGACCTCTACGGCCACCTCCAGCGGCTCCCCCTGAGTTGGTTCGACAAGCGGGCCACCGGCGACCTCCTCACCCGCGTCAGCGAGGACGTCACCAACGTCGAGCGCGTCCTCATCGACGGCGTCGAGCAGGGCCTCGTGGCCCTCCTCCAGATCGTCGGCATCGGCTTCCTCCTCTTCCAGCGGAACGCCGCCCTCGCCGCCTGGATGCTCCTCCCCATCCCCCTCCTCGCGGGCGGCGCCCTCTGGTACACCCCTCACCGCCGGAGGCCGCTACCGGGAACAGCGCCGCGCCGCCTCCGCCCTCAACTCCCTCCTCCTCGACAACCTCGGCGGCATCCGCCAGATCAAGTCCTTCGCCCGGGAACCGGAGGAGGCCGCCCGCTTCGGCGCCGTCGCGGAACGGGCGCGGAAGGCCCAGATCCTCGTCTCCCACGCCTGGGCCCTCTACTCCCCCGCGATGAATTTCGTCGGAGCCCTCGGGACCGTCATCGTCCTCGTCGTCGGGGGGCGGGACGTCCTCGCCCACCGCTTCACCGCCGGGCAACTCGTCGAGTTCCTCCTCTTCGTCGGCATGTTCTACGAGCCGGTCGGGAAGCTCCACCAGTTGAACCAGCTCTGGCAATCGGCCCGCGCCGCCGCCGACCGCGTCTTCAAGATCATCGACACCCCGACCGAACCCTACGCGGCCCCGGCGTCCTCCCCCTTCGCCCACGCCTGCGCCGTGCCGCGTCTGGAAGGCGCCGTCTCCTTCCGCCGGGTCGGCTTCTCCTATCCGAGCGGGAGCACCCCTCCCCTCCCCGTCCTCCACGAGATCGACCTGGAGGTGAAGCCCGGCCAGACCGTCGCCCTCGTCGGCCCGACCGGCGCGGGGAAATCGACCCTCGCCTCCCTCCTCCTCCGCTTCCACGAGGCGACCTCCGGCACCCTCCTTCTTGACGGGCGGAACATCCGCGACTACCCCCTCCCCGTCCTCCGCTCCCAGATCGGCCTCGTCTCCCAGGACAACTTCCTCTTCAACACGACCATCCGGGAAAACCTCCTCTTCGGCCGCCCCGGCGCGAGCAAGCAGGACGTCATCGCCGCCGCCGTCGCCGCCCACGCCGCCGAGTTCATCGAG
Organism: uncultured Verrucomicrobium sp.; assembly: GCA_903889845.1. Classification (GTDB taxonomy): domain Bacteria; phylum Verrucomicrobiota; class Verrucomicrobiia; order Methylacidiphilales; family GAS474; genus GAS474. The sequence continues at coordinate 3,105 of CAISZB010000225.1, forward strand.
GCCCTCCCCCAGGGCTACGACACGGAGATCGGCGAGCGGGGCGTGAAACTGAGCGGCGGGGAAAAACAGCGCCTCGCCATCGCCCGGGCCCTATTGAAAGACCCGCCCATCCTCGTCCTCGACGAGGCCACCGCCAGCGTCGACACCCTCACGGAAAAGCGGATCGCCGAGGCGCTGGAAAAATTGCTGGAGCACCGCACCTCCTTCCTCATCGCCCACCGCCTCTCCACCGTCCGGCGGGCCGACCTGATCCTGGTGATGAAAGGCGGAAGAATCGTCGAGCGCGGCTCCCATGCGGAGCTGCTGGCATTGGACGGGCTCTACGCGAAGCTCGCGACGGCGCAGCGGAATGATTTGTTGGAGGATGAGGCGTTTGTGTAAGAGACTGTGGAAAAAGTAGGCGTAGGCCACGCGGAGAAGGATTTTCGCCTCCACCTAGGCGTGAGCGACGCGCATATCAACGAAAAGATATGAAAGGAGCGAGCAACAACGGGGGAGGCGAAAAGCCTTCCCGCCCTACGGGTTGCGACGCTTTTGGCCGGTTGGCTTTGTTGACGAATCTCGACAGACCATCAAGGTATGCCTTCGATTCGTCGTCGCGCCACCCAGCCAAAAGCGTCGCAACGTGACCTGCGCCTACTTTTTTCACAGTCTCTAATACCAAGTCACCTTGAGTCAGCCCGATAAAAGGGCTCCTCGGTTTCGGGGTGGATTTCTTATCCCCGGTTTACCGGTGGTGTCGCTTCGTTGCCTCCCGGCCATGCCAGTCGGCTTCCCCTTTGCCTCTGTGTCGCTATCGCGACGGCATTCAACCACCGGCTACCTGCTTTCACCCCTTCGGGGTGATTCGGGCTTAATCAAAGTGATTTGGTATTAGAACTTAGCCTTCTCCGTCACGCCCGGAAACTCGTCGCTGCGGAAAGGGAGGGCCGGGAATCCGGCTCCGTTGTAGAGGTTGCAGAGGGGGTTATTCGCCCAGGCGTAGCGGACCGCGACGGGATTCGGTACTTCCTTCGAACGGACGACGACGCTCTCCCCGTCGATCGTTGCCTCACCCCAGAACCACTTATGGTCGTCGCCACAGAGGGCGAAACCTTCGAGTTGGCTTTGAAGCATATTGCGGACGAGGGGCTTGCGAAGCTCGGGGGTCATCGACTTCGGGGCGTAGTCGGTGGGGAAAGGTTTCGCCACAAGGCCGCCGTCGGCGTGGGCAAACCGAATGCGGACAGCGGCTCCCTCCACCGCCATCGAGTCGTAGGTGGGACCGACGAAGGGAACCGACCTTCCATAGGTGTTCGCCAGGGCGACGGCGGCAAGGCGCTCGCCCGGGGTCTTCTTGTCGCGAGGATGGATGTCGTCTTCGTCGCCGACATCGACAAGAACGGCCATGCCGGTGTTCGGCAGGGAAAGCGTCATCGCCTGCGCTTCGCGCAATTCGGCCCAGTCACTATCGCCCGGAACGGTCGCACGAGTCTGGTAGTTGGCCAGCTGGCAGAAGTAGAATGGGAAATCGCCCTCTCCCCATTGCGTCCGCCAGTCGGAGATCATCAAGGGGAAGGCTGTCCGGTACTGGAAGGCGCGGCCCGCATTGCTCTCCCCCTGGTACCAGATCGTGCCTCGGATCGCGTAAGGGATCAGCGGGGCGATCATCCCGTTGTAAAGGTGGGACGCCACGTTTATGTCGCGGGGGGCCTTGGGGAGGAGGGGTGGAAAGGCGTCCTTCGCCTCGGGGGAGGGAGGAGGCAACTCTTTCTCGACCTTCGCCTGCCACTCGCCGGCAAGATCGAGGTTTCCCCAACGAATGTAATTCGGGATCGCAGCGCCGCCCAGCGGAATGGCAAGGCGAATGGCAAGGATACCGTCACCGGGTTGCAGCTTCACCTTCCCATCAATATAGAGATGGCGGTTTCCAGCGACGCCCCCATCGGCCGGAGTCGTCCCGGCAAGGCGTTCTCCGTTCCAATAGACGGTCTCGAAACCGGGAATCGGACCGCAGTCGACGGCCCCCCGATAGGCGGCATCTGCGGCGCTGAGGGTCACCACCCGGCGCAACCAGATCGCCCCTCTGTCGGGCAAGCCGGTGGGGGCCAATGCGCCCGGAAGCTTCACCGGCTTCCAGCCCGCCTCGGGTGTCACGGTTACGGAAGCTCCGGTGAAAGAAGAAATGTCGGCAGGAAGAGGGAGCGCCCGGTTATACTGCTGCTCCCACGCCTGAAGGGTCTCCTCGTAGGCTTTCGCCAGAGCGGGATGCTCACTGAACGCGGCGATGCTCTTATCCGCCCCCTCCTTCAAGTCGGGCACGGTGTCGAGGGCCCCCTTGCGGGTCCAGCCCTCAATGGGGGTCCCCCCCCAACTTGTGTGGATGAGACCGATGGGAACATTCAACTCCTTCTGGAGCTTCCGGGAAAAGTAATAGCCAACAGCGGTGAAACTCCGTGCGGTGTCAGGACCGGCGACAACCCAACTTCCCTCCACGGTATCCAGCGGGACAGGGGAGAGCTTCTTCTTCACGAGGAACTGCCGAAACTTCGGGTTGGCCGAGGCGGCGATCTCTTCCGCCGCGCCGGTCGAACTTTTCAGGTCGAACTCCATATTCGACTGACCCGAGGCGATCCAGACTTCACCGATCAAGACATCGGTGGCGACGATGGCTTTTGTCCCCGCCGCCCCCTGGATCGTCAGATCGTAGGGCCCCGAGTCCTTCGTCGAGAGATCCAGGAGAGCCTGCCATGCCCCCTTCGCATCGGCGGTCGCCGTGGCGCTAGTCCCTGCGATGGAAACGGTGACGGCCTCGCCCGGCGCCGCCTTCCCCCAGACGGGGACCTTCGACGTCTTCTGGAGAACGGCGTGGTCGGAGAAAAGCGGCGGGACGGTGACCTCCGCGCATAAGGTCAGTGGAAGAGCTAGGGCGACCAGTAAAAAAAAGCGTTTCATAGGGGAATCGTGGAAGGGAAGGCGACGACGATCGAAGGATCGGCGGCGCCAGCACCTTCTCCCGAGCGTTCAAAAACAAATTTGGCCGCAACCCCCAGACCTGGCGCCAAGGCGCTCCCTGATCCCCCGGCTTTCATCGCCCTCTCATTTCTTCGCCGCCTCGCCGACCGGATAATTATCCGTGCGGAAGGGGACGGCGGGCAAACCGTCCTTGTTGTAGAGATTGCAGTCGGGATTATCGGCCCAAGCGTAGCGCACCGCGACCGGGACGTCCACCTGCGAACTCGACACGACGACCGTGTTTCCATCGATCACCGCGTCGGCCCAGACGAATTTCCCGTCGCCCCCGGCGATGGCGAAACCCCGCAGCGTCGAGGTATCCAGACGCGCTTCCCCCGGATGGAAATGAACGGGAGGCACCCCGATCGCCAAGCCCTGGCCGACCTGCTCGAAGGCAAGGCGGGCTTTCCCCCCTTCGACCGTCATCGCCCGGAACACGGGGCCGGAGCAGACCAGGTTCTCCTCTCCGTAGGCCACCTTCCTCGCGGCCAGCGCCAGGCGGCCGCCGATGTCGTCCTTGTCCTTCGGATGGATATCGTCCACCTCCCCCACATCGACGGCCACCGCCAGGCCGGTGTGCGGCAAGGCCAGCGTCTTCGCCTGCGATTCCCGCAGGGCGGCGAGGGGGCTTTCGGAGGGCTCGGGCTTGCGGGGCAGGAAGTTCGCCAGCTGGACGATGAGGAACGGGAAATCGCCCTCCCCCCAGCGGGCGCGCCAGTCCTGGATCATTGTCGGGAGAAGCGTGGCGTATTCGACGGCCCGGCTGGAATTCCCCTCTCCTTGGTACCAGATGGCCCCCTTGATCCCGTAAGGAATCAGCGGCGCGATCATCCCGTTGTAGAGGACCGTCGGGATATGGCGCTCCGTCGCCGGATCGAGGGGAGATGCCGGAGTCGGATCCTTCGGCTTCCCCGGGACAGGCAACCCGGCGACTCGGGCTATAAAAGGCGGTCGAAAAATGAGACAGTGAGCGGGGCGGTCGAAAAGTGAGACATCCTATAAAAAGAAAGGATGTACATGGAGATGGACTTGTGGA